>JAOUHG010000015.1 GCA_029865265.1 Candidatus Krumholzibacteriia bacterium
CCTGCGCGACGGTGCCGACCCGGACCGCGTGCTGGATGCGGCGCGCGCGCGCCTGCGGGTGACCCGCTACGAGCTGGCTGAGCCCTCCATCCACGACATCTTCATCGAACGCGTATCGGAGGTGTCGTGAAGGTCAAGTATATCATCCGGCGCGAGTACACCGAGAACGTGCGCCGCAAGAGTTTCATCATCAGCACGCTGCTGGTGCCGGTGCTCATGCTGGTGTTCTTCGTGGTGCCGGTGCTCTTTGCGCTGGTCGTGCCCGACAAGAGCTACCGGGTGGCGGTCCTGGACCAGACCGGGGAAGTGGGCGACGGGATTGCCGCCGCGCTCTCCGACACGCTCAAGGATGGCAGCGCCAAGTACCTGGTGGCGGCCATGTCCGTCCCCGGCGATGCCTTTGCCCAGGCGCGCGCCGCCCGCGTGGAGGCGCTGCGCACGGGTGAGTTGGACATCGTGATTGCCATTCCGGCCAGCATCTACGAAGACGGGAAAGCCACCTACATCACGCGCGAAGAACGCAACATGAACGTGCTGGAGCGGTTTCAGGAGATCATCACCGACGTGGTGATTCAACAGCGGTTGGCGGGAGAAGGGCTCGACTACGAGCGGGTGAAGTCGCTCACCGCCGGGATCGACCTGGACATGCAGCAGGTGACCGCACAGGGCGGCCTGGAGCAGAAGAGTTTCCTCGCCGACTACGGCATGGTGTTCATCTTCACCATGATCCTGTATACGTCGCTGCTGTCGTGGGGCATGACCATCTCCAAGAGCATCATCGAGGAGAAGGGTTCGCGCGTCATCGAGGTGCTCCTGAGCGCGGTGACGCCGCGCGACCTGATGTGGGGCAAGCTGATCGGCGTGGGGTTGGCGGGGCTCACCCAGCTTGGACTGTGGGCGCTGATGGGGATGGGTTTTGCGGGATTCGCCGCCTCGGGATCCGTGGCCATGCTCTCCTCGTTGCAGATCGCGCCCTCGGTGTTCGTCTATCTGATTGTATTCTTCCTGCTGGGCTTCATGCTGTTCTCCTCGTTGTTCATGACCGTGGGCTCGGTATGCACCACCGATCAGGACGCGCAGCAGTTGCAGGGGCTCATCACGCTGCCCATGATCGTTCCGATTCTGTGCCTGATGCTCCTGATCCAGAGCCCCAACAGCGGGTTGGCGGTGGTGTTGTCGATGATTCCGCTCTTCGCGCCCATGATCATGCTGGCGCGCATCATCCTGCTGGAGCCGCCGCTGTGGCAGATCCTGCTGAGCATGGCGCTCATCCTCGCGTCGGTGTACTTTACCATCGGCTTCGCGGCGCGCGTGTTCCGGGTGGGAATCCTCATGTACGGCAAGCGGCCCAGCCTGCGCGAGCTCGTCCACTGGTATCGCCTCGCGGGATGAATAGGCCGCGGACGGTCGGTATGCTAGAATGAGCGCCGGGTCGGGGCGTGGCGCAGTCCGGTAGCGCACCTGCTTTGGGAGCAGGGGGTCGGAGGTTCAAATCCTCTCGCCCCGACCACTTCTTACGAACAGAGCCCGCCTCCTGGCGGGCTCTGTTCGCAAGTTCCTGTCGCGCGTTGCCTTCTCGTGACTGAGAGCCCGTCTCCTGACGGGCTCTTTTCGCAAGTTCCTTCCGCGCGTTGCCTTCTCGTGACTGAGAGCCCGTCTCCTGGCGGGCTCTTTTCGCAAGTTCCTGTCGCGCGTTGCGTGTTCTACTTCAACAGCACCATGCGGTGCGTGGCTGTGAAGCCCGCCGTCGTCAGCCGGTAGAAGTACACGCCGCTCGCCACCGGTCTCCCGCCCGCGTCCACACCGTTCCAGACCGCCTCGCCGTAGCCCGCTTCGCGCGGTCCATCGATGAGTGTCGCCACGTGCGCGCCACTCACCGCGAACACGTCGAGCCGGACGTGCGCCGGTGCGGCCAGCGCGAAGGCGATGGTGGTGGCGGGATTGAACGGGTTGGGGTAGTTGCGCAGGAGCGCCGTCGCGCGCGGCGCGTCGTCCACCGCGGTGGTGCCGCACACAATGGGATTCATCTGTCCACGGATCTCGCCGCCCGGGAATGACGTGGTGTGCACGTTGACGTACAGCGCGCCCGCCTTGAGCGCGATTACGCGCGTCATGCTGAGTGGCGAGGCGTCGTCGTAGTCCCACTGTCCCGATTTGCTCATGCCGGTACCAATGTTGCGCACCACGCCGCCGCCCTCGCTGTCGCTGTGGATGTGTGCGCCCGTCTCACCCATGACGCCGCTGGTGGTCACATCGAAGGCGATGCGGTTGTGGGCGTGGCTCAGGTGGAAGTACCCCTGGCCGGTTGCAAGCGATCCCGTGCCCGCCTGCGTGCCGTCGAGGAATGCTGCGTAGCATTGCGGCTGGCAGCTGCCCGGGAAGATGTCGCCGTCGATTTCGCCGGTGGGGAAGGCGCTGGTGTGGATGTTGACGTACATCATTCCGGTCTTGAGGTTCTTGACCCGCGCGCCCGTGAGGGGTACCGCGTCGTTCCACTTCCAAACGCCGGACTTGGGCGAACCGGTGCCCAGGGTGCGAACGGCGGCACCGGCCTCGGCGCGGTTGTGGATGTGCGCGGCGGTCTCCGTGGCGGTGAGGCCGGAGAACTCGATCCAGTAGGCCAGCTCGGTCTCGGTGTGATTGAGCGCGAGCTTCGCGAACCCCGTCCCCGGCGTGCCGGTCATCTGGCCGTCGATGGACGCTTCGAAGCACTGCTCCTCGCAGGGCGCGGGGAGAATCTGCCCGCGAATCTCGCCCGCGGGGAAGTTGGCGCTGTGGATGTTGTGATACAGCAATCCCGCCCTGAGATCCGCCACGCGCGCGGGTGTCAGCGGCACCGTGTCGGCTGACGTCCATTCGCCAATCTTGGTGGCGCCGGTTCCCGTGTTCTTGAGCGCCGCACCGCCCTCGGCGTCGCTGTGGATGTGAGACGCCGTCTCGGTGCTCCCGAGTCCGGAGAAGGTGATCTTGTAGGTCAGCGCGGTTTCGTCGTCGTTGAGCAGAAAGTGGCCCACCCCGGTGCCCGGCGAAGGCGTGCCGGCCTGCGCGCCGTCGAGCAGGGCGACGAAACACATCTCAGCGCGAGAACTGGGAGCGGCGAACAGCAGACTGGCTGCGGCAAAAAGGCCCATTCCGATGCGGCGGTACGGCATGGCTGCCTCCTGGGGATGAGGGATGCGGGGGGACTTGCGTAGATGATAGGGGAACGTCGCGCCACCCGCAAGGCCGCGGGGGCTGCCAGTGAAACGGGCATCCGCATGTCGCCAATGGCCGTTTTTGGCCTTTTTTGTCACCCCGCGAGTGTGGATAATACGCGGAACCCCGGAGGAACCCATGGACAACGAGTTTCGACCGTACGTCCCTGCCTCGGTACTGGACATGGCGGAGACGAGTCTCCGCGCCATCATTCTCGGCAGCATCCTGTGCCTGCTCATGTGCGCGGCCAACGTGTACGTCGGCCTCTACGCCGGCATGACCGTCAGCGCCGCCATTCCCGCGTCCGTCATATCGATGGGCGTGCTGCGCGGCATGCTGCGGCGCGGAACCATTCTCGAGAACAACATTGTCCACACCGTGGCGAGTGCGGGCGAAGCGCTGGCGGCGGGCGTCATCTTCACCATCCCGGCCATCGTGCTGCTGGGCCTGTGGACGAACTTCAACTATCTGGAGACCACGATGATCGCGCTGGCCGGCGGCATCATCGGCGTCACCATGATGGTGCCGCTGCGGCGCGCCATGATCATCGAGCAGAAGGAGCTCAAGTTCCCGGAGGGTGTGGCCTGCGCCGAGGTGCTCAAGGCCGGCGACCGCGGTGGTGAGGAAATGAAGGGGATCTTCGGCGCGCTGGGGATCGGCGCCCTGTACAAGATCGGCGTGTCCGTGGTCGGGCTGTTCATGGGAACCGTGGAACGCGCGTTCGCATTCGGGCGCAGCGCCGCCTACGGTGGTATCGACAACTCACCCATGCTGATGGCGGTCGGCTTTCTGGTCGGGTTCGAGATCAGCGCGCTCATCGTGATCGGCGGCCTGATCAGCTTCTGGGTGGCGATCCCGATTCTGGTCGCCCAGGCCGGCGGCGTGACCGGTGATCCCACCGCTTTCGTGGGAGACATCTGGGACCAGAAAATCCGCTACTTCGGCATCGGCGCCATGGTGGTGGGCGGCGTGTACTCCATCATCAAGGTGGCGACCAGCATCCGCGCCGGCGTGGCCAGCGCCATCCACGGCCTGCGCCACGGCGAGCACCCGTCCACCATTCGCACCGAACAGAACATCACCGGCAAGTGGCTCGTGGGCCTCACCTTCGTGTGTGTGGCGCTGATGGCCGCGGTGTACCTGCGCATGACCGGCAGCGTCGGGGTGACCGCGGTGACCACGGTGTTGATGTTCTTTCTCGCGTTTTTCTTTGTGGCGGTGGCGGCCTACATCGTGGGGCTGGTGGGGTCGTCGAACAGCCCGACGTCGGGCATGACCATCTGCACGGTGCTGATTGCGGCGGGCATCATTCTCCTGTTCGGATTCACCGGCACGCGCGGCATGCTGGCCACGCTGGGCGTGGCGGGGGTGGTGTGCTGCGCCGCGTCGCTCTCCGGCGACATCTGCCAGGACTTGAAGATCAGCTACCTGCTGGGCGCGACACCGCGCCGGCAGCAGTGGTCGGCCATCTGGGGCACGGTGCTGGCGGCGTTCATCGTGGCACCGGTGATGACGCTGCTGCATTCGGCCTACGGCATCGGCGAGGCCGCGCGGGAGGGCGTGGCCCCCCTGGCGGCCCCGCAGGCGATGATGTTCAAGGGCCTCGTTGGGACCATCTTCAGCCACAGCGAGATGCCGTGGACGCTGCTGTTCCTGGGCGCGGGCGTGGGGATCCTTGCCATCGTCATCGACCGCATCTTCCTGGAGCCCCGCAACGCGTCGTTCCGGCTCTACGTGATGCCGCTGGCGGTGGGCATGTACCTGCCGCTCACCGTCACCACGCCGCTCCTGCTGGGTGGCATCGTGTACAAGATGGTCGAGAACAACTCGAAGAAGAAGAAGCTCTCGCCGGAGGCCAGCATGAACGCCATCCACCGCGGCTTCCTGTTTGCGTCCGGTCTGGTGGCGGGTGAGGCCATCATGGGCATCGTCATCGCCGGCCTGGTGGTGGCCAGGCTCGACATGCCGTTCATCAAGCCGTGGGCGTCGGACGGCATCATGCAACTGGTGTCGCTGGCGGCCCTGCTGTTCATGACCTGGATGCTGCTGCGCAAGTCGCTGGGGACGAAGAAGGCGTAGCGTTCGACCGACCATTTCTTCATGGGCGGTCACCCGCGGGTGGCCGCCCTTTTTTTGCTCGCGCGCTCCCGGGTGCGCGTGTTTTGCGGTGCCTCCATTTCGCCGCCGGTGTATACTTCGGCCTGGAGTTTGTCTTTCAAACAGCGAGGTGAAACCAGTATGAAAACCCTGCGGCATCTTGGCGGCGTGGCGCTGTTTGGCGTCGTGGTGGCGATGGTCCTTCTAGCCGCGGAAGTGACGTCATCGCAGGAACCCGACCGGGGGCCCGCGCAGGCTTCCATGCGGGGCGTGTTCGTGGTCCTGTCGAGTGTCTACGGTTACAGCCTGGATCAGGAGGCCTTTGCCGATCCCAGGAACGGCGAGGAAATACGCACCAAGCTGGAAGCCCTGGCCCGCAATGTCGACCAGGTCGAAGCGCACGGCGCGGGCCTGGACCCGAGTTTCGACTTCATGCGCGGGTCCCTGTCGCGGGACGCACATGAGGCGCTCTCGGAGTTCAAGGCCAAGAACTACATCGGGTCGCGTTTCATTCTGGGACAGATCACCGAGAACTGCGTCACCTGTCATACCAAGCTACCGGCCGACCGGCCGTTCGAGCCCGGCCGGGAGTTTCTCAATACCATCGACGTGGCGCAACTCCCCCCGCCCGCGCGCGCGAACCTGCAGGTCGCCGCGCGCCAGTTCTCGGACGCGATGACGACCTACGAGGAGGTCCTCAAGTCCCGGGAAGCGACCGCCGCGGACCTCTCGACGTTCGACGTCTTTGGCAACTATCTCAGAATCTCCATCGGGGCCCTGAGCGACACCAGGCGGCCCATCCAGGCGTTCAAGGAGTTTGTCCGCCGTACGGACATGCCCGACGCCCTCAAGGCGGACGTCCGCGCCTGGACGGCATCGCTGGAGACGCTGAAGCTGGACGTTCCCACCAGCAAGGAACTCGCGACCGGGCGGAACATGGTGACGCAGGCGCGGGCGAAGACGACGTCGTTTTCCGACCGTCAGCAGCTGGTGGAGTTCATCGCGTCCATCACGTTCCTGCACCGCTACCTGAGCTCGGATCCGGAGAGCGATGTGGACGTGGCCGAGGCCTACTACCTGCTGGGGGTTGCGGAGTCCTACGTTTCCCGCTCGTACTGGGTATCGGAGACCGAGTACCTCCTGGCCAAGGCGATACGCCTGGTCCCCAAATCGGGCGTTGCCAAAGACGCGCTCGCGTTTCTCGAGGGTTACCGGAGTTCGGCCTACAACGTCATACCGGCCCGGGAGCTCCCGCCGGAGTTGCAGACCAACATCGACGATCTCCGCAAGCTGACGGAACAGTAGTCCGTCACTGCCGCTACGAATGGAACGAAAACGGGCCGCTCCGGTATCCCCGGGGCGGCCCGCCTGTTTTTTCCTCGCGCGATAGCCTATTCCCAGATCGTCTTGATGTACACGGCGTAGTTGGCATACCCGCGGCAGTCGCCCGCGTTGCTCCACGTGGCGAACTTGTACACACCCACCGTGCGGCCGTCGTTGAGTTTGGTGTACGACTCGAAGTCACGGGCGCCCGAGCCCCATGTGTCGTAGTCGTGGCGGTCGAAGCGGTGGTTGGCGAACACATGCTGCGACATGCTGTTGACCCCGTTGCCGTCTGACTCGCGGATGAACGCCTCCACGCTGAACTCCGCGCCGGCCTTGCGCGGCATCTCAAAGGTGATCGGCGTCATCAGGTTGTCCGGCGCGCCCAGGGTCTCCCCGTCGTTCACCTGCATGAGGAACTCGGCCGAACGGCCCACCTCGTGGAAGATGCCGTCCTCGTACTTCTTGCTCACCACCAGGATGATGTAGAAGTCGCCGGGCCCGCCGGCGCCGCTCGGGTCGCAGTCGGTGATGGCGGTGAGGGAGGACATCTGAATCGTGATCTCGTCGGTGGTGGCAACCTTCTGCGGGATGGCCTGGGGCGCGACGGTATCGTCCCCGCAGCCGGCAACGAGCGCGCTCCCGACCATAAAAAGCGTTGTCATTAATATATTTACGTATTTCATTGCCTGCGACCTCCGGAACCGCCGGGAACGTGACGTGATTGCTGTCACCGGTAGACGCAGGGAAGCGGGCTGGAAGTGATCACGGAATCTGCGGCTAGGATGCCGGGGTCCGCCATGTTACATATGGAGTGATTGCGCCCATTTCGGCGACCCCGTAGCTCAGTTGGATAGAGCAACAGCCTTCTAAGCTGTGGGTCGAAGGTTCGAATCCTTCCGGGGTCGCCATTCACGCAGAAACGGAATGAAATGAAACCACTCAAAGCCGCAACGCTTGTTCTGGGCGCGTGCCTCTGCGTGTTCACGCCTCCTGTGGCATGGGCCCAGGCCGTGGAGAGTCCCGAGGCGGTTGCGCACTTCGAGGCCGGCGTCGCCGCGTACGAAGCCGACAACCTGCCGCTGGCCTACCAGGAATTCCTCGCGGCCGCCCGGGCAGGCCACGCCGATTCTCAATTCAATGTGGCGCTGATGTATGAGCGGGGCATTGGCGTTGAGAAGAACGAGAAGCAAGCGGTTGTGTGGTATGGCAAAGCCGCCGCGCAGGGGAACATGGCCGCGCAATACAATCTGGGGGTGCTCTACGAGAATGGTCGGGGCACCGCAGTTGATTTTTCCAAGGCCAACGCGTGGTACCGCAAGGCGTCGGTGCAGGGGGATGCGCTGGCCATCGGCAACCTGGGCATGCTGTATGTGCGCGGCCAGGGTGTGACGGAAAACAAGGTGGCCGGCGTGGCGCTGCTGCTGGTGTCCGCCACCATGGATCCTTCACCGGAAAACCATGCGAAGCGGAATATTTCCGCCACCCGCGGTCTGACCGCCGAGATGATCGCCGAGGCGCAGGCGCTCGCCGGGGAACTGAGCAGTGCCGAGAACCTGCTGGTGCCGCTCGATTCGTACTTGAAGAAGGCGGCGAACGGCGCGGAGAAGAAATAGCGGTTTTCAGGAATTCGGAACCGGCTCAGCGATTCAAGAAAAAACGCCCCGCGAGTGGTCGCGGGGCGTTTTCTGTTGAGCCTGCGAAGTGCTCGATCGTTCTTAGCGGCCGAACATGTAGACCGCGCCCACCATCACCGAGAACTGGCTCACGTCGCTGACCGCCGAGTACCACGCCTCGCCGAGGAAGGCAAACTGGCTGCCGCGGTCGATGCGCAGACCGCCGCCGAGGTCCAGGCCCAGCCTTACTTCCGTGTCGCTGGCGGACGTGCCCGGATAGGTGATGCCGCCAAACGAGAAGCCCGGCACGTCGACGTGCGCGTTGACGATGTGCAGTCCCAGCCCTGCGCCCGCGAAGGGCTGCATGGAGGGATTGGACGTGGTGAACATGTACTTGGCCTTGCTGCCAAATGAGAAGTCCTTCACGCCCACCTCCGCGCCGAATTCACTCTCGGTCTGCGACCAGTAGCCGGCGTAGCTCTCCAGAGCAACGTTGGGATGGACGGTGCCGAGATCGGCGACGAGCCCGAAGCCCAGCGTCGAGCTGATGTCCTCGGGGTTGACAACCCCGGCCTTCAGGCCGATACCGCGCAGCGCGAGGTTGGCCTCGGCCGACGCGTTGGTGGCGATTGCCGTGCAGATTGCGACGGCCGCCAGAAGCGCGCTAAGTCGTTTCATTTCATAGCCTCCGCTTGAAGAATCGATTCTCACCGGTGTTTGCGAACGGGTTACGGAGCGGGATTGCAAGAGGCGCACCACCCGGGCAGGCAGGGGACGGCGTGCGGGGCGGTTCAGAATCCGCGGGGGCGTCCGGCCAGGGCGACCGAGGCCAGGATCAGCAGCACGCCGCCGGCGCCCGCGACGAGCGAGCGCCACCGCCACGGCGAGGTGGGTGTCAGAACGAGGGTGTGCTGGCCGGGTTGCACGGCGACGACGATGGCACCGAGTGCGGAACGCAGCGGCGTCACCGCTTCGCCGTCCAGCGTGACGCGCAGGGAGGGATACCAGGAGAACGCAACGCGCAGGTAGCCCGGCTCGTGCGTCCGGCAGCCAATGGCGACGCGGCGCAGATCGACGTCGTAGCCGGTGACCTCGACACCGTTCAGCAGGGAGTCGCCGGTCGCGGTTGTGATCGACGCCGGGTCGTCGATCACCGGCACCGGTGTATGATCCGCGCCGGTGTCTTCGTCGGCCACGAGGATCACGCGCGCAACCGAACGCACGGGGTCGATTCCCATGGCCCCCACCCACGGCGTGATGCGGGCGAGGTAACACTCGCGGTCCCGATCGCTCGCGGTATGGCCCAGCTCCAGGCTCGGGTGTTGCAGGGCGTAGAGCGAATCGTCGCGCGCCACCGCGAGCCGTCGCGAGAAGAGCAGCGGCGACGCGTGCTCGATCGTCGTGTGGAGCGCGCGTTCATTCGCCGGCGGCGTGGAAAAACGGTCTCGCGAATGGCTCACCAGCGCACCGACATCCCACAGATAGAGAAGGTCGCTCACCAGGTCGGGATCCACCCCCGGCGTGTTCAGGGCATCGACCAGCGCGTTGATGCTGGCGAGCGATTGGGGTGCCCCCTGCGGAAAGAAACCGGTGGGAACGATCAGGTCTGTGTCAGCGTACGCGCCCCAGTGGGCGAAGTGCGTTCCCGCGTCGGACTGAAAGCCGACCAGCGTGCGCTGCGGGGCCACCTCGCGCGCCACCGCGCGCAACCCGTCGCGGAGCCAGCCGCGGTCGCTGCGGTAGGGCGACTGGACCGTGGTCGGGCCCAGGTCCAGGAGCAGGACGCAGAGCAGCAGCAGGGTGAAACGGGGAGAACGGTTCCGGGCGCCCCACACAGCCACTCCGCCCGCCGCGAGCGCGATCCACGGCAGTGCCAGGTTGGTCAGGCGGCCGCTTCCGGCGGCACAGAGAAGGGCAAACACCGCCACCACCACCACCGGGCGGCGCACCAGGGAAGCCGGGTCCGGGTTGCGCGCAAACGCGTGTGACGCGCCGGCGGCGGCGAACGCGATCACCGAGATTCCAAGGTACGCCGCCGTCCAGCCCGTCCACGTATTGCGCCACACGAGGATGTCGCGCAGGAAGGACATGTCCGGCACGGCCGGGAGCGCCAGCGGAAACCCGGCCGAAAGGTGCACCCAATTGCCTTCCAGAAACACGCGCGCGATGGGCCCGCCGCACAAAAGCAGTCCGCCCAGCAGGGCAAGGGCAACGGGTGCCAGCACCGCCGGGGACGGCCGCACCGCCCGCGCCAGCAGGAGGCGCGCGATCACGTAGGCGGCCACCAGCTCCAGCGCGAACGCCGCGTAGCCGTGGTGCGTGTTGATGAGCGCGGCAACCGACAGCGCCAGCAGAAGCACCCATCGTTTCGCGTACGCGCGCAGCGCGTTCTCGAGCGCCCACAGAACCACCGGGAACAGGAAGTACACCAGCGCCACCGGCAACGCGCCGGCCCACACCACCGTGTGCGTGTGCTGGAACGAGAGCACGTAGGCGAGTGCGGCGATCATGGCGCCGCGGCGTTCCAGGCCGGTGTTTCGTGCCCACGCATACATGGGGAACGCAGACCCGGCGTGGAGCAGAAACAGGATGCCCTTGGTGGTCCAGGCCAGGTTTCCAAACACCGCCACCAGCGCGCCGGTGACGATGAAGAAGGTTGAGCCGTAGAACTGCAGCAGGGGGAAACCGGCGTAGGTCAGGAACGACCACGATGGCCATTGCCCCTGCGACAGTGAACGCGCGGATGTCCAGACGCGCGTGATGTGCGCGGTGCTGTCGCCGAGCGCGAACTCGCCCGGTGCCAGGTAGAAACGGCAGGCAACGGCGGCGAGCAGCGCAATGAAAACGAGCGTGTCGCGATTGCTGGCGAGTATCTGCTGCAGGTCGGCCGATACGCGCCGGGTACGGACTTCGGCGACCGCCAGCAGCAGAACGGTTGCGAGCAGCAGTCCCGCCAACAGCCAGTCGGTGACGTGCAGCGCGGGCAGTGTCCCCCATGCCCGTTGTGCAAGTCCGGGCTGGTACGTGCCCGAGGCCGGATCTGCAATCAGCGCGCCCTTGAGGCGCTCGAGGGTGGTGTTCTGGAGCGCGGTAAGGATGGCGCCACCGGCCAGCACGGCCAGCACGAGGATCGAGCGGTGCATCTGGAGGGGGCGTGTCATCGGGAAGTGACAATGATGCCTCGGGGAACGGGCTGTCAATCGCAGCCCAGCGGCGGCCATTCCCGGGTTTGGCGACGGCCGGGCGGCGTGTTATCATGCGGACCGCGGCCCCGCCGCCTGGCTGCCCGGGACGGCAGCCCGATTTGCTTCGGGGTCGCGTTTCATTCCCCCGCCGCGGGCGGGAGCCAAAACACGGAAGGTTCGCATGGCGCAGTTCTATTTCACCGAGAAGGGCTACCACAAACTCAAGAGCGAGATCGAGCGGCTGGACAAGCTGCTCAAGAACGACATCGCCAGGGAGATTGCGACGGCCGCGGCCCACGGTGACCTCAAGGAGAACGGCGAGTACCACGCCGCCAAGGAGAAGCAGTCGCACACCGCCACCCGCCTGCGCCAGCTGCAGGAGCGCTTCAGCGGAGCCAACGTGGTGCGCAAGGACGAACTCCTCCCGGAGGAGTCGGTGACCTTCGGCAAGAGAATCAAAATCCGCGACGTCAATACCGGCCGCGAGCGCGAGTGCACCATTCTGGGCGACGGCGAGACCGACATCGAAGCCGGTATCATCGCCTACAACTCGCCGCTGGCCAGCGCCCTGATCGGCCACGCCCGGGGGGAGCAGGTGGACGTGACGCTTCCCGCCGGGCAGCGCCGCTACGAAATCCTGGAGTGCAGTTTCTCGGACGACTTCCGCGAGTAAGCGCGGTACCATCGCGCCATGGCAGACGCCGTTCGCCCGCCCGAAAACCTCCGCCGCCACTACGAAACCGAGAAGGCGCTGGCCGACCGGCTGCGCCGTTCCTCGTCGCGCGACGAGCGCGCCCGCATCTATGCCACCATGTACGAAGAGTTGTTCGCCGCGGTGCCCGATCACCCGCGCCTCACCCGCAGGCACGACCCCGCGCGCGTCGCCGCCCGCAACGCCAATCTGCTGGCGCTGGTGAGGCCGTTTCTTCGCCCCGGCGCGCGCGTGCTCGATGTGGGCGCGGGGGACTGCACGTTTGCGTCGTTGCTGGCGCAACACGCCGGGGCGGTGTACGCGCTGGAGATCTCCGCCGACGGGGTGGCGATGCCGGATCTGCCCGCCAACGCAACCCTGGTGCTCTACAACGGGTTCGATCTCCCCTTCGCGGCCGGCACGCTGGATGTGGCCTTCAGCGACCAGCTCGTGGAACACCTGCACCTCGACGACCAGCGCCTGCATTTCCGGTCCATCGCCGAGGCCCTCGCGCCGGGCGGCGTGTACGTGTTCCGTACGCCCCACCGTCTCACCGGGCCGCACGACGTTTCCAAGCACTTCACCAGCGGCGAACCGGAAGGATTCCACATCAAGGAGTGGACCTACCACGAGCTGGGCGACGAACTGCTGCGAGACGGGTTCGCCGCGGTTTCGGCGGTGTGGAACCCGCGCCGGCGCGTGGTGCCAACCCCCATCGGCGTCATGACGGGACTGGAACGCGTGTTCGGGGCGCTGCCGAAGTCGTTGCGCCAGACGTGGTCGCGGGTGCCGTTTCCGAGCATCGTGGTGGTCGCGGGCAAGCGTTAGCGCGCCATCGCATCTACCAGAGGAAGACCCATGCGCGACGTCACCTATTTTGTTGCCGCCAGCCTGGACGGCTTCATCGCCCGTCTCGACGAGTCCATCAACTGGCTCTTCATGGACGACGACTACGGCTTCGACGAGTTCTACCGCAGCGTGGATACCGTCGTGATGGGGCGGCGCACCTTCGAGATCTCGCTCAACTTCATCGAATACCCGTACGCCGGCAAGCGCGCGCACGTGTTCTCGCGCACGCTTCAATCGTCCCCCCACCCCGATGCCGAAGTAACCCGCGAGGACCCGGCGCGCGTGGTCAAGAAGCTGAAGTCCCAGCCCGGCGGGCGCATCTGGGTGGTGGGCGGTGGCGGGGTGGCCTCGGCGCTCATGCAGGCGGGGCTTATCGACGAACTGGTGGTCACCATCCACCCCATCACCCTGGGTCAGGGGGTGCCGCTCTTCGAACGCCACGGCACCGAGCAGCGCTGGGCACTGTACGCGTCCCGGGTTTTCCACAACGGCCTCCTCCAGGCCACCTGGCGGCGCACCCCGCGGGAAGCCGCCTAGGACCGCCATTGCGCCTCCTTGACACCCGCCAACGGGCGCATTACCATGCTGTTCCGGCCTTGTGGTGGGTGTAGCTCAGCTGGTTAGAGCCCCGGATTGTGGATCCGGTTGTCGTGGGTTCAAGTCCCATCATCCACCCCATTTCTTTCTCGGAGCAGGCGCAAGGGCAACCACGGTTCCGGCCCACTTGACCGGCCCGGGCGCATCCGCTATAACAGAGGGCCGGGTGGGGGCTAGTCCCGCCCGGAACTGTTTTGGTTTCAACCTGGGAGGTATGTGATGAGCGGGGTGAACAAGGTCATCATCATCGGCAATCTCGGCGCCGACCCGACGGTGCGCTACACCGCGGGCGGAGCGCCGGTTGCGAACTTCAACGTCGCCACCTCGGAGCGTTTCAACAACAAGGCGGGCGAGCGCGAGGAGCGCACCGAATGGCACCGCGTGGTTGCGTTCGGCAAGCTCGCGGAGATCTGCGAGAAGTACCTCAAGAAGGGCAAGCAGGTCTACGTGGAGGGCCGCCTGCAGACGCGCTCCTGGGACGACCCGTCGGGGCAGAAGAAGTACATGACCGAGATCGTCGCCAACAACATGCAGATGCTGGGGCGTGTGGGCGAAACCGGTGGCGCCGACTACTCCCAGGACTACGGCAACAACAACGAGCCGGCGCCGCAGGGCGCGGGTTCGGGCGGCACCGAGGACGACGACCTGCCGTTCTAAGCCCTCCCACAGAATCGCGTCGCTAGCTCAACTGGTAGAGCATCTGACTCTTAATCAGGTGGTTCGGGGTTCGAGTCCCTGGCGACGCACCACTGCAGCGGCCCGCATCGAAAGGTGCGGGCCGTTCTTTTCTTCGGGGCCTGCCTTGAAGCCATGAAGCTGGCCGGGATTATGCTCCTACCCGGGAACGTTACCATGAGGGCCCTCCTTGCATTTCTGCTGGTGCTGTTCGGCGCCGGTTTCGTACTTGCCGCTCCGTCGCTCGATGAGGGGTTCGAGGGCGCGACCTTCCCCCCGCCGGGATGGACGACAGTGACCGCCGGCCTGCCGGTTCCGCACGCGTGGCACCGGACCACCGACCCGGCTTATCGGGGCAGCGGGCGGGCCTCGGCCTACGTTGGTTCCGGTTCACCGGGTCCCATCGACGAATGGCTCATCACCCCCGTCGTCATGCTCACGGCGGGCGATAGGACGCTGAAATTCTCCTGGTCCGGGAATACACACTGGTCAAGCGCCCTCGATGCGTCGCTGAACATCCGCGCAGCGGGAACAACGGACTGGATGCCGCTCTGGTCCATCACCGGCAACGAGTCGCCGGCGGATCCGTTCGTGTACCGGGAGCGCTTCGTCGATCTGTCGGCGTGGACGGGCCAGCGCGTGCAGTTCGGGTGTCGGGTGGTGGGCACGAACGGCGCCAGCTTCGGGCTGGACGACGTGGCGGTCGGAGACTTCGCGCCCGCCGGCGAACTTCTGTTCCCGGTGAACACACCGTGCGCGCCGGTGTCCGGTCACCCGAATCCATGGCGCGTCGTGGCGGTCCGGGAGCCGTGGGCCGATGACGTCCCCTTCGAAACCAGGACCCCTTCTCTCCGGACACCGACGGACCGCAACTACGCACCCGGGCCGGACTCGCTGGTGGCGCGCGTCGTCATCGTCCAGAACAAAGGATACGTCGAGATCGAGAATCCCGCGACCGGCCGGTCCGAGCGGCTTCTCGGCACGTACGGTTCACTCCCGCGATGGTCGCCGGACGGTCGGTACATAACCTGTGTCGTATGGAAGTCAACGCGCGAACCCCACCAGCTTGCCGTGGTGGATGTTGCGACCCGGGCCGAGATACCGGTCGGCATCCGCGCGTCGGGGACGGAGACGAAATGGTCTCCAGACTCCCGAATGATCGCGGTATCCGGCATGTTATACACCAGTCCCCGGTACGTACTGTACGCGGTTTCTATTCCCGAAGGCACCGTTACCGTTGTGGACTCGCTCGACGAGTTCGCGAGCCACGAGTTCTCGTGGAGCCCCGATAGCCGCTGGATCGCGTTCTCGCGTCCCACACGCGCCGATGGCCACTATGGAACCACCGCGGCCGATCTGTGGATCGCGGACGCCACAACGGGGGAGTCGTGGTGCATCCTCCGTGCGCCCGAGTGGGTCGAGTCGGATCCGCTGTGGATCACGAACCGGTCCCTTCAGGTCAACCGCGTCCGCTGGATTGACGAAGGCCCCAACCAGGAGCAGCGCGTGGTGGTGGAGCTGATGTACGCGGGGGACTCGCGCCGCTAGCAGACGCCGCCGTGCGGGCGCAGATGCCAACCCGGTGGGCGCGTCCGGCCTCGATGTGGTAAACTGAACACCAGTCAATCCGCTCCAGCGTCAGCGCCCCGCCGCCCGGCACGGGCCCCGGGGGCACGCCCGGAGGGTAAACGGATGTTGCATCGGCCGGCCCGGCCCGTGGTAGTATTGCCCCGTTCGAACCGGCGTTCACTCCCGGGGGAGACGCCGATGGCGAGGGCTGCTCACATCCCATCACACAGGAGGGAGACCATGAGGAAGCGTGCTGTGTTGTTGCTGTTGCCCGTCATCTTTGTTGCGGGGGCGATCATCGGGCTGAAGGCCCCGGGCGCAGAGGCGGGCCCCTGCTACTACACGTGCATCTGCAGTGTGCCGTACAAGTGCTGTGTCACACCGTTCGGCACGTCGTGCAAGAAGGATACCTCGGGCATCTGGAACTGCCCGCAGGTCATGGACTGCTAGCGCTGTCAACGTTCCACCGGAAGGGCGGGGCGCGCGGCGCTCCGCCCTTTCGATTCTGATTCGCTGCACAGATGAATCCAAGGTCGAAGCAGTTCCTGCAATGGACTTCATTCATGGTCCTGGCACTGGTGGTGGGATACGCGGGCATTCGCGCGGGCGGTGCGCTGCGCGCCCGCAATGCGCCGCCGCTCGCCGAGGCGCCCGACTTTCCCTTCATGCCCGGTGATGTATTCCCCGACGTACTGCTGGCGGATTCGCTCGGAGCCGGGGTGGGGAGCATCGAGCTGGTTTCCGGCAGGGGCGGTGCCGTGGTGCTGTTCCTCGATCCCACTTGTGAAGGATGCGCGGAGATGGCGACCCGCTGGGAGCGCGCGGTTTACGACGGCGTGATCGAACCCGGACGCGTCTTCGGCATCACCGCGGAAACGGCCGCGGAGAACGCCCGCTACCGCGCGGGGCACGGGTTGAGCTATCCCATCTATCAGGATGTCGAGGCAGCGTTTCTCGTCAGGTACGGTGTCGACACGTACCCCATGGAGATCGTGGTAAACCGCATGGGGACCGTGCAGGCCGTCAGTACCGATTCCAGGACCCCCATCGACGGCGGGTCTATACGCGCCCTGATCGACAACTAACTTCCATTGACGCGGAAAATGGTGCTGATTCGCTGATCTCTCTTGCCGGCGGATTCTGCGTTACAGGGTGGACGGTCTCAGGAGGACCGCCCCAAACCCGGAGGCAGAATCATGAAGTCATTCAATCACAATATTTTACGGTTGCTGGCGGCGGGCCTGCTGGTCACGCTGGCCGCCTGCAGCGAGCAGAGCACCGCGCCCGAGGAGCCCAAGGATACGGGGTACACCTCGCGCACCCTGACGCGCGACGACCTGACCCCGCAGGGGACCGTCATCGAGACCGACGACGGCTACCAGGTGCAGGGTTCGCTGGACGTGAAGACCGATGACGGCGGGGTCTCGTTCGTCAACGCGGACCTCGACGTGTCATTCGACGAGAAGGGTCGCGTGCGCAACATCACCGGCACCACCGAAATCCCGTCGCCGCACGAGCGCATCGAGTTCGCCAACCCGGTGCAGGCGGACGTTGGTTTCTTCTCCGGCAAGTTCCTCAACGAGAACCGTGACTTCGGCATTCTGCTGAAGGAAGACACCGACTACTTCGTGTTCAACTTCGCCGTCACGCTGGAGATGAGCATCGCGACCGGTGAGACCGGCGACGGGGCCACCAGGCCCGTCAAGGTGAGGGCACCGCTGGGCGGGCAGCTCCTCATGATCATGGACTTCAACGACCCCATGTACTACGTCTACGGCGCGCAGGATCTGATCGGCAACGCCGGTACGGGCTGGTCGCTGCACGGCCGCATCCCCTTTGCGCCCTGGCACCCCGTGGAGGGCATGGGAAACTTCGACGGCAAGAACACGCGCGTGGGTTCGTTCCCGATCCTCAAGGTGATCCAGGTGAGCGGCCAGATGGTGGACAACAACTACACCGAGGTTCACCTCTCGCTCGAGGATCCCTTCACCTCCGACCTGCGCATGGGCTACCAGTGCGGCTACAACGGCGCGATGGCGCTGGACCTGTTCCTGAAGGACATCGTGGGTGTTGAGATTCCCATCGCGGAGGGCAGCGGCGGTATGTGGCGCGAGGCGAGCGTGCAGGACATCTTCCAGGGCCACGCCTACGTGAACGGACTCACCGCCGACCTCGACTGGTGGCCCGCGTTCATCCCCGCCAAACCGGTGGCAGCGCTCGAGACCAGCGGATTCGTGAAAAGCGACCTCGACTTCGACATCTCGGTCGCGGGTGAGTTCGGCTGGAACCTGCCGGCGGGCAAGGGCAAAACGCTGACCGGGCACTTCGGCTTTGCGCCCGAGGCGCTCACGCTGGGCGGCAGCGTGCGGGACGACGCCACCGTGTACAACATCGAGGGTCGGGTCACCAGGGACGAGACCACCGTGTGGACGGTGCCGCCGCAGTCGATCCTCGACGGCGTGAGCAACGGTGTGACCGACGAGCTGGATGATCGCATCGCGGAAGCGGAGCAGGCGTGGAACAACCTGCAGGACGCCACGAAGGATTATGAGTTCGAACTGAGCCTGCGCGGTCTGCGCAGCTCGCTGCCCGGCGTCGTGGACACGGCCAAGAAGGCGCTCTCCGATGGCATCGCCGCCGAGCTCAGGAAGCACGAGGGCGAGGACTACTACAGCCAGCTCAAAACCCATCTTTACGCGGCGGACAACACCTACTACGAGCAGCTCAACCGTCTCAAGGCGGCGGCTCAGCAGATCCAGGACAACGACGCCACGCGCAACGAGATCGAGGCGGCGCTGCGCTCGGCGGCTTCCAAGAAGATTTTCTCCACCACCTTCAAGTACAAGGTACTGGGCGTGACGGTGAAGACGGTCAATGTGAGCAGGCGCGTCATGTCCGATAGTCAGGCCAACCAGTTGATCACCGCCGCGGACAACGTCAAGTACATCAAGGAGACGTACGACCGCAAGGTGAGCATGCAGCAGATCTACGACACGGTCCCGGACAAGGAAATATTCGAACAGGTCAAGGACGACATCGAAAACGGCGTCATCATGATCGACGACCTGGGCGAGATCGGCTTCGTGTACGGGCACGACAGCAAGGTGTTCAACGTGTACGCCGTGGTCGGGGAGGACCGCTTCGACCTGGGAGCGGTGGACCTCTTCAGCGTGGTGGATATCACCGCCGCCGTCACCAGTGCCATCGTGGACGGGCTGGTGTCGGGCAACTGAACTCCTCAGGGCAGGAACGCCTCGCGACGGGCGGGTCGAATGATCCGGCCCGTTTTGCTATCCTCTGGCCATGAATGTCCACCTCGTCGACGGGACCTACGAACTCTTCCGGCACTACTACGCGCTGCCGTCGCGCCTCGACGCGGACGGCAACGAGGTGGGTGCGCTGGTGGGGGTGCTCAACTCCATCGCCGCCATGCTCCGCGACGGCGCCACCCACGTGGGCGTTGCCACCGACCACGTGGTGGAGTCGTTCCGTAACCAGATGTACGCGGGCTACAAGACCGGCGAGGGGATCGATCCCGCGCTGTGGCGGCAGTTTCATCCCCTGGAAGCGGCGCTGCGCGCGATGGGTGTGGTGGTGTGGGCAATGGTGGAAGAAGAGGCGGACGATGGCCTCGCCGCCGCGGCCGCGCGCGCGCAAACCGACCCGCGCGTGAAACGCATCTTCATCTGCACGCCGGACAAGGACCTCGCGCAGTGCGTGCGCGGAGACTTCGTGGTTCAGTTCGACCGGCGCCGGGGTGCGATTCGCAACGAGGACGGCGTGCGGGAGAAGTTCGGCGTGGGGCCGTTGTCGATACCGGACTACCTGGGGCTGGTGGGGGATGCGTCCGACGGCTTCCCGGGTGTGCCCCGCTGGGGTGCGAAGAGCGCGTCGGCGGTGCTGGCGCGCTACGAGCACCTCGAGGCGATTCCACACGACCCGGCGCAGTGGGAGGTGCCCATCCGGGGTGCGGTGGCGCTCGCCGCGTCACTGCGCGAACACGAAGCCGATGCACGCCTGTTCCGCGACATCGCCACGCTGCGCACGGACGCGCCGGTCTTCGAGTCGGTCGACGAACTGGAGTGGCGCGGCCCCACGGATTCCTTTGCCGCACTGTGTGGGAAACTTGGCGTGCCGGACCTGGCTGAAACAGTGTCGCGTCTGCGGGCGTGATCTTTACATTCACTCCCGCTGTGGGAGTAATCACTTCTTTCACAAGCGCGGTAGAACCACCGGCGCGATGGCCTGCTCCAGCACCGCGTGCCCCGCGGCGTTCTCGTGCGGGTCAACGACCGAGTTGTGGTAGCGCCGGTCATCGAAGAGGATCGGCGGCAGCGTGTGGGGGGTGATCCCGCGCGCGGCCAGGTGGTCGCTGTACGCGCGCAGCACGCCGCTCAATTCCACGCGCCTCTCGTCGCCGTAGAGAAACACCACCAGGTCGATCCCATTGGCTTCGCACAGATTGATGACGCCGTCCAGCGCCAGCCGCGCGTCGCGCCACTGCGGCGAGCCGGGTGGGTACCCCGCGGACTCGAGGCTCTGCTGGCGCGCGAACACGCGCGCGTACTGGATGGTTGCGCAGATGCGGGATCCCTGGTAGGCCCGCTTCCATGCGTCGCGCAGTACCCGTGCCAGCACGCGGTGCGGCGTGGCCGCGCCGAGCAAACTGTCGCGGGGGACGTCGGTATGGCCCACGTGGATGGGGTCCGCGTCGTTGTAGACCACGAGCAACAGCAGCACGTCCGGCGCAAATGCCAATCCGCGCGTACGCAGCCACTCGTACTCGGTCCGTGTGTTCCAGGAGGCGACGCCCGCGGCGATCACCTCGATGGACGTGTCGCGCGCCGCGAGGCGGCGCTGGATGCGTGCGGGGAAGATGGAATCCTGCGGCGCCCCCCAGCCGAACACGACGGAATCGCCCAGAATCATCAGTCGCTTCGTTCCTGCCGGCTTCTCGACGGATGCCGGGGCCCCGCGCAGCCCGTGCTGGTTGATCGTGATCTCCACCCCCTGGATGCGCGCGCGCTGGTCGGGCCGGTGCAAGTACCCCCACGGTGCGCCGAACTCGAGCAGGTCGTTGTACTCACGCAGGCCCGCAAAGTAGGCGATGCCGATGGGGTCGAAGAGACGCAGGAGAAGCTCCACGAACAGGATCGACGCCGCGAGCAACGAGATGTTCTGCAGGCGCGCGCGCATGCTCATCCGGTTTCGCCGTGGTGTTTCAGCAGTGCTTCAACGATGTCCGCCTCCATGGAGATGCGCTCGTCCCACCCGGTGAAGTGCCGGCGCGCGAAGCGGCGCGCCCCCTCGCCCATGGCGTTTCGCGTCATCTCGTCGTTGACCATCGCCGCCACGGCGCGCGCAAAGCCGGGAAGGTCGCCCTCCGCGACCAGCCGTCCGTTCTCACCGTCGCGCACCACCGCGCGGGTATCGCCCGCGTCGAAGGCAACCACCGGCACGCCGCACACCATCGCCTCGCACACGGGAATGCCGCGGTTGGAGCGCTCGTTGGTGGATACGAACACGGTGGCCAGCGACATCAGGTCCGGCACGTCGTCGTGCGCCACCGGGCCCAGGAAACGCACCGAGTCCGCCACCCCCAGGCGCGCGGCCAGCGCCTCGCAGGATGCGCGCAGGGGTCCGTCGCCGGCAATGACAAACACCACCGGCCGGCGCGCGGCTTCAACCATGGCGGGCATGGCGCGGATGAACAGGTCGGGCCGCTTCCACCCGGTGAGCCGCGAGAGCATGAGCACCACCGCGGTTCCGTCGGGGATCCGGTAGCGCGCGCGCGCGTCCGGGCCGGGCAGCCGCCCGCCCCACTCCAGGTTGACGCCGTTGGGCAGCGCGTGGATCTTCCCGGCTGGCACGCCGTTGCGCAGCGCCGCCTGCGCACCGCCGGTGCCGTCATCCAGAATGATCCACGCGTCCTGCGGCACCTTGAACGCCGCAATCTGTTCCGCGTTCTTGCGCAGGTACTTCGCGCGCGGCCAGTCCGTGCGGTCCAGTTCGACCACGCCGAACAGCTTGACGACCGACGGCACCCCCGCGTGGCGCGCGAGCATGCGGACCGCGGCGGCACCCAGGTGCGTCTGCCCCAGCACGAGCGAGGGCGGGAAGCGCCGCACGACGGCAAGACCGCGAACGACCACCCACGCGGTGAAGAGCAGCGGCCACAACGGCCGCTTGAGGAACGTGGGCCACGCCTCGGTGGCGAGGAAGAAGTCGGGGAACTCATGGACGACGTAGCCGTCCATGGTGACGTCCGCGCCGCGGTAGCGCGGCGAGAGGTAGTGCACCTCGTAGCCGCGCTGCGTGAAGCCGCGGATGAAGTAGTAGTCGTCGGCGAGACCGGCGCCGCCGCCCATCTCCCAGCGGCGTTTCCACGGCGTGACCACGAGAATGCGCCGCGTCATGGCTCCACACCGCCGTGAATGGCGCGCACCGCCAGCGCGGTGGTGAGGATCATGCACAGCGCGAACGGCGACGCCGGCACCTCGCCGGATACGATGCGACGAACCTCCGCCGCGCGCAACGGTTCCGGAACCCCGCCTTCGTCCACGAGGCGCCCGAGCATTGCGTGCCAGGGCCCGCCGGGTGCGCGGCGCGCGCCACGCGCCGCGCGCACGCGCCGGTGCAGAGCGGACGTGGCCGGGTTGTTGCGCAGCGCGTCGCGCAGCGCATACTCGAGCGCGAAGCGCAGCGAGGCCGGCGCGGCGTGCCCGCCCGCCAGGGGGAGCGCGGCCATGTCCGGGGCCAGCTCGCGCAGGAAGGCGCGGTACAGGCGCCGCTCGCGCTTCATGCGGCCCGGGATGGCGCGGGCCAGGGAAACGAAGTCCCCGCCGAAGAAGGGTGAAACCGGCCACACTGCGCAGCGGTGGCGGTCCTCACCCTCGTCGTGGAAGCGCACCACTCGCTGCGAGAGCAGGAAGTGCACGTAGGCATCTTCCGGCTCGATATCATCCGCAAGCGTGGCGCGAATGCTCTCCACCATTTCGTCCACGGAAACACCCGCCAGAGCCGTCACCCGTTCCGGCGGCATCACCGCGTTCTTCTCGATGATGAACCGCACCAATTGCTCCGGCTTCGGTGAGCGGGCAATGGCGCGGTGCTCGCACAGCAGCTTGTCCGCGCCCTCGCCGGTCCAGAATGCCACCGGGCCGGGGAAGTCGCGCTTCACCCGCCGCACATAGTCGATTCCGAACGCCACGTCCGCCGGATTCAAGCCGAGTTTCATGCGCACGATGCCGTCGATGTTCGCGCGGCTGGCAAAATCACACTCGTAGGACCGCCACTCGGCGCCGAGTGTGCGTGCCACCGTGGCGGCGACGTCGCGCTCATCGGCGTGGTTCGAACCGGGTGCGGCAAAGGTCACCGCGGCAAAGGATGGCAACACCGCGCGCATGCCCGCACCGGTGGTGCGCGAATCGATACCGCCGCTGAGCGAGAGGACGTGACTGCCTGCGTCGATCATGCCGCGGTCACGGCAGGAAGCCACGAAGGCGTCGCGCAGCTCGCGCGCCAGTGCGTGTTTGTCGCGCGGAAGATTCTCTCGAACCGAACGCCGGAAGGGCGATCCCGGGGAGGGAAAGAGCCGCCAGCCGTCGCGCGACGCCACCAGCACCTCGCGCGGAAGCAGGCGCGATACGCCGGCCGCGAGTGTTCGCGCCCCCAGCGGATATCCGAAGAGCAGCAGCTGCGCGAATGCGGTGGTGTCGATACCGCGCTCGCCGGTCTGCCTGAGCACGAAGGCCTGGTCGCGGGACATGAACATGCCCCGCGGTGTCGCTCCATAATAGAGGGGAAGCCGGCCGAAGCGGTCCGCGGCCAGCGCCACGCGCCGCGCGCCGGTGTCGTACCACAGGAGCGCAAAGTCACCGTCCACCGACTCCACCGCCGCGCGCAGTTCGCGCGCCAGCGCCTCATCGTCGTGGGCCCTGGTGCAGAGATCCTCGATGCGCTTGAGCAGGGCCGCGCGCTGTCCGCCGTAGACCTGCCCCTCCAGGCACAGCAGCCCGCACGGCCCCCGGATCGCCTCGAACGGGTACCCGGCCGGGTGCCCGGCATCCGCCGCGAGGTGCTCGTCGCTGTGCACCGGTGACCGGCCGGGTGGATGGGGCTGGAAGCGCCACGCAACGCGGAGGCCGGGGGAGGTGATTCCGCGCTCTGGGGTCTGGGTCATGGGCGTACTGCGTTGAAGGTTCGAGGGTTCCGCCGCGCCATTGTACGGGCCGCTTTGCCGCAGCGTCAAACGCGCGTGCCCTGAAAATAGTGGACAGTCTGGTGTTTATTTGGCGATACTATTCACAAGCGTCGGCCGGCGCCCAGTAAAGCCGCACATCCTCGAGAAGGCAGACCAACCGTGGCATACAAACCATACAACTCATTTGAAGTAGCCCAGTCTCAATTCGACACCATCGCCGAGACCATCGGTCTGGACGACGGAACCCGGCAGTTGCTCCGCAACCCCCTGCGCGAGTTTTCCTTTGCCATCCCGGTGCGCATGGACGACGGCACCGTGAAGGTCTTCCGCGGCTTCCGCGTGCAGCACAACGACGCGCGTGGCCCGTGCAAGGGCGGCATTCGTTTCCACCCGCTCGAGACGCTGGACACCGTGCGCGCACTCGCCATGTGGATGACGTGGAAGTGCGCCATCGCCGACATCCCCCTGGGCGGTGCCAAAGGCGGCGTGGTGTGCGACCCGCACAACCTGAGCATGATGGAGCAGGAACGCGTGTGCCGCGGGTGGGTGCGCCAGCTCGCGCAGAACCTCGGCCCCGCCATCGACATTCCCGCGCCGGACGTCATGACCAACGCCCAGCATATGCTGTGGATCCTGGACGAGTTCGAACACATCCACGGCCAGCGGCTGCCGGGGACCATCACCGGCAAGCCGGTCGGCATGGGCGGCTCGCTGGGCCGCTCGGAGGCGACGGGCTACGGCGTCATCTTCACGCTGCGCGAGGCGCTCAAGCAGCTGGACATCAATATCAAGAACACCACCGCCAGCGTGCAGGGCTTCGGCAACGTGGGGCAGTTTGCCGTGCGGCTCTACCAGATGCTGGGCGGCACCGTGACCTGCGTGTCGTCGTGGGACCAGGCCGACCAGACCTCGTACGCGTTCCATCGCAAGGGCGGCGTGGACGTGGACGAACTGCTGGCCGTCACCGATCGCTACGGCGGGATCGACAAGGCGAAGGCGCGCGACCTCGGCTACGAGCTCATGCCCGGCGACAAGTGGATCGCGCAGGAGGTCGACATTCTGATCCCCGCCGCGCTGGAGAACCAGATTACGGGTGAGAACGTGCGCGAGATTTCGCGCTCCGTAAGATTCATCGCGGAGGGCGCCAACGGCCCCACCACGCCGGAAGCGGACGCGCACATCGACGAGAGGAAGATCTTCCTCATCCCGGATTTCCTGGCCAACGCCGGCGGGGTGGTGTGCAGCTACTTCGAGCAGGTGCAGAGCAACATGAACTACTACTGGCCCAAGGACGACGTGCTGGGCCGTCTCGATCTCAAGATGACCTCCGCCTTCGCCACCGTGAGCGAACTGGCGCAGAAGAAGGACGTGCCCATGCGCAGCGCCGCGTACATGATCGCGATCGACCGGGTTGCGAGGGCCTGCCGGGACCGAGGCTGGGTATAGAAAAGAGCGTGCATGACGAAGGACCGCGCGAGCGACATCCCCCGCTTCGGCAGAGCCTTCTTCACGTCGGGGGAGTCGTTCTCCCGGATCGGTGACGGGGAGCTGGGCGGCAAGGCGGAGGGGCTCGTTTCCATCCGGACGGAACTCGCCTCCGCCGGCCACGCCGCCGTCTCCGTCGACATTCCCACCTCCGCCGTTCTCGCCACCGACGTCTTCGATCATTTCATCGCGAGAAACGGCCTCGCCGAAGTCGCCTGCTCCGATGCGGCCGACGACCGCATCGCACTGGCCTTCCAGAAGGGAGACCTGCCGGTGGAGGTGGTCGGCGATCTGCGCGCACTCATCGAAGACGTGCATTCACCGCTCGCCATCCGCTCGTCCAGCCTCCTCGAGGACGCGATGTTTCGCCCCTTCGCCGGCGTCTACCAGACCAAGATGATTCCCAACAACCAGTCTGACCCCGACGAGCGCTTCCACCGCCTGGTGGAGGCAATCAAGTTCGTTTATGCGTCGGTCTACTCGAAGGGTGCGAAGGGCTACATTCGCGCCGCGGGCCGCACGGTGACCGACGAGAAGATGGCGGTGATCATCCAGGAGGTGGTGGGCGAACGGCACTTCGACCGCTACTACCCGCACCTGTCCGGGGTGGGGCGATCGTACAACTTCTATCCGACGGGTGGCGCCGCGCCGCGGGAAGGCGTCGTGAACCTGGCGCTCGGCCTGGGCAAGACCATCGTGGACGGCGGCATCTCGTGGCCGTATTCGCCCGCGCATCCTGCCGCGCCGCCGCCGTTTGCGTCGGTGTCCGACCAGATGAAGAACACGCAGCTCGAGTTCTGGGCCGTGAACATGGGAGATGTGCGCGAGTACGATCCCACCGCGGAGACGGAATACCTGATCAATGCAGATCTGCGGGCGGCGGCGCTGGACGACACGCTGCGTTTCGTCGCGTCCACCTACGACGCCGAGCGGGGGCGGCTGGTGGCGGGCATCGGCGTGGATGGACCCCGCGTTCTCAATTTCTCGCCGCTGCTCGAGATGGGAGAATTCGGACTCAGCGACGCAATTCGTTCTCTGCTCGCTCTGTGCGAGCAATCGGTGGGCGCGCCGGTGGAGATAGAGTTCGCCGCGACGTTTCCCGACAATCGCAACGATCGCGCGCGCCTGGCGCTGCTGCAGGTGCGGCCCATGGTGGTGTCCGACGAGACCGTTACCATCGATGATACGGAATTCGAAGCGCCCGACCTGCTGCTGGCGTCACCGCGGGTGATGGGGAACGGCAGCGAGAACACCATCTGCGACGTCGTCTATGTCAAACCCGAGCGCTTCGAGGCGCGCTCCACCCGGGTCATTGCCGCCGAACTGGAGCAACTGAACCGGACGCTCATGGACGACGAGCGGCGTTACCTCCTGATCGGCTTTGGACGCTGGGGCAGTGTTGACCCGTGGCTGGGGATTCCCGTGAACTGGGGCGATATCGCCAGCGCGAAGGTGATCGTGGAAGCCACCCTTCCGGACATGAACGTCGAGCCCAGCCAGGGGTCGCATTTCTTCCACAACATCACCAGCTTTGAGGTAAGCTATTTCACCGTGCACCATGAGAAAAAGCCCGGTATCGACTGGGACTGGTTGAACGCCCTGCCCGTGGTGACCGAGACGGAACACCTGCGACACGTCCGCTGCGACTCGCCGCTGCGCGTCAAGGTGGACGGAAGGAGCGGCCGCGGCGTCATCCGGCACGCCTGACCGCACACAGCGAGAACCGCACAACCATGCCCGATTCAGAAGAGAGAACCCGACAGATACTGGCCGCGCTGCAGGAGCGCGCCAAGGAACTGAACTGTCTCTACGCGGTGGACGAAATCCTCAGCATCCGGGGACTGTCCATGGCGGAGATGGCGCCGCGCATCATCGCCACCATTCCCCAGGGCTGGCAGTACTCGGCCATCTGCCAGGCGCGCCTGGAGGTGCGGGGCGCCGTCTTCCGGCCCGAGGGGTTCGTGGAGACCGAGTGGCGACAGCTGGCGGACATCGTGGTGGAGGGCGAGCGCGCCGGGCAGATTGCGGTCTTCTACACCGAAGCACGACCCGACGCGGACGAGGGTCCGTTCCTCAAGGAGGAACGCCGGCTGATCAACGCCATTGCGGAGCGCATCGCGTTCTTCCTGCTCCAGCAGAAGCTGCGCTCGACGCTGCAGAGCTGGAACGACGCGCGGGCAATATCCACCCAGGAGCACCCTGACTGGAAGGTGATCCTGAACTTCATCCGCAAGACGGACCCGCGGCTGCTGGAGCGCGTGACGCGCAAGATGATCAACCGCCTGTGCGAGTCCGGAACCCAGGAAGCCGACGCCCTCCTGCAGGAGTTCCTCATGGAGTCTCCGCCCGCCGAGGCGGTGGACGAGAACCGGCCCCAGGAACGGCGCGCGCTGGCCGCACTCACCAAGATCACCGAGAAAGCCTTCGATCTCGCGGCCGGATCGTGGCCCGAGGACGAACTGGTGCAGTGCCTCGAGTCGTGGATCGAAGAAGAGAAGGCGTCGTTCCTCTTCGACACCCTGGAGAACCCGCACAGCTCGCTGCAGGCCATCGCGGAGGCGATCCTGCGCTTCCAGAGCGCCAACGTGGACGAGAGCAAGCTGTCGCGCTCCGTGCAGGCGTCGTTGCGTGCGGCGCTGTTGCGGCGCGTGTTCTCGGACAACCCCTCCTTTGTCAGCGTTGCCAAGGATCACTTTGCGCTGTCGGATTTCTACGACATCTTTCCACGCGTCGTGCACTCGTCCGAGAGCCACGGCAAGCTGGGCGGCAAGAGCGCGGGGCTGTTCCTGGCCGCGCAGGTGGCGCGGCGCGCGCCGGAGGGTTCGGGTCTCTTTGAGAATCTCAAGGTGCCGCGCACGTGGCACGTGAGCTCGGACACCATCCTGGCGTTCATTCACTACAACAACCTCGAGGACATCTACGACCGCAAGTACCGCGAGATCGAGCGCGTGCGTGAGGAGTATCCCCGCGTGGTGCAGGTGATGAAGAACTCCCGCTTCCCGTCCGAGGTGTCCAAGGGGCTCGCGGCCGCGCTGGACGACTTCGGCGACAACCCCATCATTGTGCGCAGCTCGAGCCTGCTCGAGGACCGCGTGGGCAGCGCGTTCTCCGGCAAGTACAAGAGCCTCTTCCTCGCCAACCAGGGCTCCAAGACCGCACGCCTGGCAGCGCTGCAGGACGCCATCGCGGAGGTGTACGCGTCCATCTTCGGGCCGGACCCCATCAAGTACCGCGCGCAACGCGGGCTGTTGGACGTGCACGAGGAGATGGGGATCATGATCCAGGAGGTGGTGGGGCGGCGTGTGGGCAAGTACTACCTGCCCGCCTTCGCCGGTGTTGCGCTGAGCAACAACGAGTTCCGCTGGTCGGCGCGTATCCAGCGCGAGGACGGGCTGGTGCGCATGGTGCCGGGCCTGGGAACGCGCGCGGTCGACCGCCTGAGCGACGACTACCCGGTGCTGCTGGCGCCCGGCCAGCCGGGGTTGCGGGTCAACGTGACCGCGGACGAGGTGGTGCGCTACTCACCCAAGCGCATGGACGTAATCAACCTGGAGACCAACACCATCGAGTCGGTGGATGTGGAGGAACTGTTCCGCGCCGTCGGGGACGCGTACCCCATGGCGCGGCGCCTGGTGTCGCTGGTCGACCATGATCGCGTGCGCAAGCCGGTGGGAATGGAGCCCGACTGGGAGACGGACGCCTTCGTGGTGACGTTCCAGGGGCTGATCACGGAGACGCCGTTCGTGGCGCAGATCCAGGCGTTGCTCACCCTGCTGCGCGAGAAGCTCGGCACGCCGGTGGACATCGAGTTCGCGCACGACGGACACGACTTCTACCTCCTGCAGTGCCGCGCGCAGAGTTTCACCGAGAAGCACGCGCCCGCGCCCATTCCCCCGGATCTACCGCTCGACCGCGTGGTATTCACCGCCAACAGGTACATCTCCAACGGCTACGTCCCGAACATCACCCACATCGTCTTCGTGGACCCGGAGAAATACGTCGCCATCACCGAGCTGGCCACCCTCAAGCGCGTGGGGCGTGCCATCAGCAAGCTCAACGCCGTGCTCCCCAAACGCCAGTTCATCCTCATGGGCCCGGGACGGTGGGGTAGCCGCGGCGACATCCGCCTGGGCGTGGACGTCACCTACTCTGACATCAACAACACCGCGGTATTGATCGAGATAGCGCGCAAGACGGGCAAGTATCTGCCCGAGCTGTCATTCGGCACCCACTTCTTCCAGGACCTGGTGGAGGCGGACATCCGCTATCTCCCGCTCTATCCGGATGACGAGGGCATCATCTTCGACGAGAACTTCCTGCGGCGGGCCCGGAACACGCTGCCGAAGATCCTCCCCGAGTTCTCGGAACTGGAAGACGTGGTGCGCGTGATCGACGTGCCCGCCGAGACCGACGGAAGGGTGCTGCAGGTGCTGCTCAACGCGGATCTGGACGAGGCGGTCGGTGTCCTGGGCACACCGGCGCCGCCCAGGGACAGGGCGCGGCGCGACGATTACCTGGTGGCGGAGACCGGGGAGGATCACTGGCGCTGGCGCCTGCGCATGGCGGAACGCATTGCCGCCCATCTCGACCGCAAGCGCTTCCCGGTGCGGGCGATGTACGTGTTTGGCAGCGCCAAGAACGCCACCGCGGGACCGGCCAGCGACCTCGACCTCATCGTGCACTTCGACGGCGACGATCGCAAGCGCGAGGAACTGTCGCTGTGGCTGGACGGCTGGAGCAAATCGCTGGCCGAGATGAACTACATGCGCACCGGCTACCAGGTGGACGGCCTGCTCGACGTACACTTCGTCACCGACGAGGACATCAAGCAGCAGAGCAGCTTCGCCGCCAAGATCAACGCGGTCACCGACGCCGCCCGCGAGCTGGCGCTGCCACCCCTCTCCTGAACGTTGCCGGCTACAGCAGCAGGCGCTCCGCGTCCGCCGGTTTCTCCAGGTCGAACTGGACCAGGGCCAGCTCGGGGCCGTCGTGGGCGGCGCTGAAGAGGTGCGTCTCTCCGATACGGTCGCGCCAGCTTCCGGTCAGGCGCGCGGACTCGTGGATGTGGCCGTGCAGGGTGACGAGCGGCTGTTTCTCCTCGATGAAACGCCGCACCGCGATGCTACCCACGTGCACGTCCAGTGGCACGCCGTCGATTGCCCTGCCATCCAGCGCGGCGCGGTCCAGCCGGGTCTCGTGGGGCGGCGTGTGGAAGAGCCACACCGCGCGCTGCATGCTCCGGTTCTCCGCCAGCGAATTGATGTCCTCGCTGATGGTCGCGTAGCGGATCTTCTCCGGTGCCACCGCCACGGTGCGGAAACCCTCCTCGGGCGACAGGCACCCGTGGGGCGTGTAGCGCGACACGTCGTACACCTCCCAGTCCTTGAGACCGAAGGGCGTGGGCGGCACGCACGCGTAGCCGTACACGTCGTACCCGGCGAGTTCCACGCGGCGATCATGGATGTAGTGCCACAGGCCGCGCCCGGTGAGCGCGGCGCACGCCGGCTCCTCGGTGCGCGGGTCGTCGTTGCCCAGGACGACGAAGATGGGCGGATAGTCCGCCTGCATGTTCGTTCGCAGTGACTCGAGGCGGGGAGCCAGGACGGTCCCGATGAAGTCTGCGTCGTGGAACGCGTGGGGCAGGAGGTCGCCGCCGAGAAAGACGGCGGCGGGGCGCCGGGTATCGATTTCGCGGAGGAGTTTCTCGTAGCGATCGAGCCGCCCGTGGAGGTCGGATGCAAACAGGCAGCGTGTCACGTTGATCCCGCCATGGCTGGCACCCATGCTCCCACATAACCGCGCGCGTTGCACCTCCTTCCTGCGCCGGGCGGCAAAGCCAGTCGCGGCGTCATTGCTCGGAACTCGCTATACGTGATATGCTTACCACCGTACCAGGCGAACTCCGGGGTTGCACCCACCCCCATTTCCGACAATCGCAATGAACGACCAGTCACAGCGGACTATCAGTGCGCATATCCACGCCGGCCGGGGAAGATTCCATCCCGCCCGGTTGCTCCGCTTTGCCGCGGTTGCGGTTCAGTTGCTGCTGATAACGCTCGTCGTGAGGACCTTCGCCATCGAGAGCGGGGGATTCTTCCGCCTGTTGAGCGTGGCGTGCGTCGGTTTCGTGGCGAACCACTTCGCCCCCGTTCGCCTGCGCCTCCCCGTCTTCGTGCTTGTTTCCCTGGTGGGCATGTACTCGGTGCTGGGGCTGTCGAATGCGGCCCAGATCGTCGGGCTCGGGCTGGTTGTCATAGGACTGGCGCATGTGCCGGTTCGCTTCCGGGTTCGAGTCCTGCTGATGCTCGTGGCCGGATGTGGGCTCGCCGCCGTCCGCGCGGGCGGCATCCCCTCGCCTCTGTCGGCGGCCATCTGGCCAATTTTTGGCGCGATGTTCATGTTCCGGATGATCGTCTATCTGTACGATCTCCACAGCAAGTCCGCTCCGTTCTCCCTCTGGCGCGCGCTGGCGTACTTCTTCATGCTCCCCAACGTGTGCTTCCCTCTGTTTCCGGTGGTGGACTACAAGAGTTTCTGTCGCACCTATTACGACGACGATGACATGACCGTCTATCAGGCCGGCGTCCAGTGGATGTTCCGGGGGTTAATCCAGCTGCTGCTGTACCGCTGGGTGTATCAGAATCTGATGGTCGGCGCGGACACGGTGGCAACCCCGCTTGCCGCCGCCCGGTTCATCGTGACGGCGTACCTCATGTACCTGAAGATCTCGGGCAGCTTCCACATGATCGTGGGAATGCTGCACCTGTTTGGCTTCAATCTGGGCCCGGCAAACAACAAGTACTTCTATTCGGACAGCTTCACGGACTACTGGCGCCGCATCAACATCTACTGGAAGGACTTCCTGCAGAAGGTGTTCTTCAATCCGGTGTACTTTCGCCTGAGCAAGCGCATTAACGCGACGGCGTCGCTCATCGTGGCCACGCTGATCGCGTTTTTCGTGACCTGGGCGCTCCACTCCTACCAGTGGTTCTGGATCCGCGGCAGCTTCCCGGTGATCTGGCAGGACATCGTGTTCTGGTCGATCATGGGTATGCTCGTTCTGGGCAACATGCTGTGGGAGAACAAGTACGGGCGCCGGCGGAGCCTCAAGAAGGCCAGCCTGTCGTCCGGCGCGGCGCTGAAGCTGGGCCTGCGAACCGTGGGCACCTTCGTGGTCGTCTGCTTCAGCTGGGTGATCTGGTCGTCGGAGTCCATGGCGGAGTTCCGCATGATCCTCGGGCAACTGGTGCGGGCGGATGCCGGCGACGCGCTGGTGATCCTGGTGGTACTGGCGGGTCTCGGGGTGTTGAAGGTCCTGGACGCGCGTTCGGAACAGGGGAGTCCCGGGTCGAAGCTGGCGAAGGCGCGCAGGGCCGCCCCGTTCTGGCGCCCGGCCTACGAGGTGGCGGCGACGTGCGCGGTGATTCTCTTCCTCGCATATCTGCCCCTCGTCTATCCGGTCGATCCCGGGATCAGCAACGTGATCGACGGTCTTAAGTCGTCGCGCATGAACGCCCGTGATGCCGCCATGATGGACCGCGGGTACTACGAGGACCTCACCAATGTGGCCCGCTTCAATGAAGGACTGGGAAATCTCTACGCGCAGAAACCGCCCAACTGGGAGCGCTGCTGGGCCATGCACCCGCGGGACGGCTGCCCGGACTTCGAGCTCATCGCCAACAAGAAGGTCTGGTTCAAGGGTGCGGAAATGAGCACCAACCAGTGGGCCATGCGCGATCGCCCGTATGAAATGAGCAAGGCGTTGAACACTTATCGCATCGCGGTAACCGGCGCGTCCTACGACATGGGCACGGGGGTCGGGGACGACGAGGTCTACGACAACCTGGTGGAAGATCGTCTGAATGCAGACGGAGACAGTCTCCACTATGAAATTCTGAACTTCTCGGTGGGCGGGTACGGTCCGTTGCAGCGCCTCATCGACATGGACGCGCGCATGTTCGATTTCGACCTGGACGCCATGCTCTATATAGGAATCGACGACCTGTACTGGATGGCCAAGGATGTGGCGGACGCCGCGCAGCTGGGCCTGCCGGTGCCTTACGAGTACATAAACGACGTCATGCGCCAGAATGGTCTGGTAAAGGGGACGTCATTTGCCGAGGGCATGCAGAAGCTGAAGCCACGCCAGGAGGAACTCCTTCGGTGGCTGTACGGAGAGATAGCGCGCCGCTGTAATGAACGTGGCGTGGTGCCCATGGCCGGCTACATTCCCAATACGCGCAAGTACGGTGAAGAGAAGGAAGCCGATTTGCGCCGGCAGATGGAGATCGCGCGCGAGGCGGGTCTGGTGGTGATCGATATGACCGCCGCTTTCGAGGGGACGGATCTCCGCTCGCTCTGGATCGCGCCCTGGGACTCGCATCCCAACGCGGAAGGGCATCGGTTGATTGCGAGCGAGTTGTACGCCGGGTTGCGTGAAAGATTGAACCGCAAGGCATCGTGAGCGGTAGAACCGCCGGAAAGGATTGCAGCACATGGACCAAGCCGCCATTCGCGAAAAGGTGAAGTCGTACATCCTCGATGAGTTCCTGCCAGGAGAAGATCCCGACGAACTCACCGACGATACCCCGCTCATGACCACGGGCATCCTGGATTCCCTGGCGACGCTCAAGCTCGTGACGTACCTGGAGTCGGAGTTCGACATTGCGATCGAGGCACACGAAGCGGATGCGGAGAATCTGGACTCGTTGGACCGCATCGTTGCGCTGGTGAAGACCAAGCTCGGGTAAATGCTCGCATGACCCCCACGCTGCAACGCTACCTGGAGGATGCCGTCGCGCGCTTTCCGAGCCGGACGGCCGTCCGCGAGCCCGGCGGGGTGGCGATCACCTACGCCGCCTTCGGCGAACTCACCGACCGCCTGCGAGACCGCCTGGTTGCGCTCGGCGTCCGGCCGGGCGACCGGGTGGGCGTGTACCTGCGCAAGTCCGTGGATGCGGTGGCGTCGATCTTCGGCATCCTCAAGACGGGCGCGGCCTACGTGCCGGTGGACCCGCTGGCGCCGGCCACGCGCAACGCCTACATCCTCGGCAACTGTGCGGTGCGGGTGGTAATCACCGAGAAGCGGTTCGAAGCCGCGTTACGGGAGCATCTGGCGTCCGAAGGCGCGAGCCCGGCAATGATCGTGATAGAAGACGTGGGTGGCGGGAGATGTCTCGACGACGCGCTGCGCGTGGACACGGCACCCCCGGTGCCGACCGTTCACACCGGGCCGGACGATCTCGCCTACATCCTGTATACATCCGGCTCCACCGGGAAACCCAAGGGCGTCATGCTCACGCAGCGAAACGCCACCAGCTTTGTCGAATGGTGCAGCGCGACCTTCGCGCCGGTGCCCGACGATGTATTCTCGTCACACGCACCGTTTCATTTCGATCTTTCCATACTCGACATCTATACGCCACTCAAGCACGGCGCCACCCTCGTGGTGATCCCGGAGGACGTGGGCAAGGAGCCGCAGAAGCTGGCGCAGTTGATTCACGAGACGAAGATCACCATGTGGTACTCGACGCCCTCCATCTTGAGCCTGCTGGTGCAGTACGGCAGGCTGGAGACGCTCGATCTGTCCCACATCCGCATCGTCAATTTCGCCGGCGAGGTGTTTCCCATCGTGCACCTGAAGGCGCTGCACGCGATTCTCCCGAAGCCGCGCTACTTCAACCTGTACGGGCCCACCGAGACCAACGTATGCACGTTTCATGAACTGCCGCGCGAGATTCCCCCTGGCCAGACGGACCCGTTCCCGATCGGCGGGGTGTGCGCGCACCTCGAGGGGCGCGTGGTGGATGAAGACGGCAACGACGTTCCCCGCGGTGAACGGGGCGAGCTGTGCATCCGCGGGGATTCGGTGACGCCGGGCTACTGGAACCTCCCGGAGCAGACCGCGGGCGCCTACCTGAATGGAGATGTACCGCCGCTCGAACGCTGGTACCGCACCGGCGACATCGTCACCGAGGCGCCCGACGGCAACTACACATATGCCGGGCGCAGGGACCGCATGGTGAAGAAACGGGGATACCGCGTGGAGCTGGGCGAGATCGAGTCGTGTCTGTACCGCCACCCGGACATCCGTGAGGCGGCGGTGGTGGCGCTCCCGGACCAGGAACTGGGCATGAAGGTGCGCGCCCACCTCGCCACCCGCGACGGCGGCAAACTTTCGCTCATAAAACTCAAGGCGTTCTGCGCCCAGCACCTGCCGGTATACATGATTCCGGACGTCTTCTCCTTCCACGAGGCTCTTCCCAGGACCTCCACCGAGAAGACCGACTACCAGACCCTCATGAAGATGGAGTAGCCATGGATTTCTCCTGGTCGAAGGAACAGAAGGAACTGCGCGACAGCGTGGCCCGGTTTGCCCGCGAGGAACTCAACGACGGCCTGATGGAACGCGACCAGAACGGCGACTTCAACCGCGAGGGGTGGAAGAAGTGCGCCGCGATGGGGATTCACGGTCTTCCGGTACCGGTGGAATACGGCGGCATGGGCATGGACGCGCTCACCACCGTCGGGGTGCTGGAGAGCCTAGGGTACGGGTGTGAGGACAACGGCCTGTGCTTCTCAATCAACGCCCACATGTGGACGCTGGAAACGCCGCTGATGGGCTTTGGAACGGAAGAGCAGAAGAAGCGCTACCTGCCGCGCCTGTGCAACGGAGAGTTGATTGGGGCCAACGCGATGTCCGAGCCCGACTCCGGGTCCGACGCATACAGCATCGCGACCACGGCCACGAAGAAGGGTGACCACTACGTCCTCAAGGGCAGCAAGGTGTTCGTCTCCAACGGGCCGGTGGCCGATGTGTACCTGGTCTTCGCGACGGTCGATCCCGCACTCGGGGCCAATGGCGTCACCGGATTTCTGGTGGATCGCAACACCCCCGGGCTTTCGCTGGGCAAGCACACCATCAAGATGGGTATTCGCACCTCTCCCATGTGCGAGTTGTTCTTCGACGACTGCGTTGTGCCGGAGGGAAACCGGCTGGGAAAAGAAGGCGCGGGGAAGATGCTGTTCGCCGATTCGATGTCGTGGGAGCGGGGTTGCATCCTGGCCAGCGCGGTGGGGGCGATGCAGCGGCTGCTGGAGACGTCCATCAAGTACGCCAACGAGCGCGAGCAGTTTGGCCAGCCCATCGGCAAATTTCAACTCGTCGCGTCGAAGATCGTGGACATGAAGATCCGTCTGGAGACCGCCCGCGGCTTGCTGTACAAGTCGGCCTGGCAGAAGTCGCGCGGCCGCAGCGTCTACCTGGAGGCGGCCATGGCCAAGCTCTACATCAGCGAGTCGTGGATAGAGTGCGCGCGCAACGCCATGCAGGTTCACGGCGGCTACGGCTACATGGTGGAATACAAGGTCGAGCGGGAGCTGCGCGACGCGCTTGCCAGTACGCTGTACTCGGGAACCTCCGAGATCCAGCGCACCATCATCGCCCCGTTGCTGGGGTTGTAGAGCCCGCCCCATTCGCGCCCCCGCGCTGGAAGCGGGGGGGTGCCCGCCCTCGCATCACCGGCCCCGAAAATAGTGGACAACTAAGTCTTTATTTGGCAGTCTGTCCGTGTCCGGAGTTCTTCGGACTCCACGGGCAGCCCTGCCGCGGGCCGCCAGAACAACAGCGGAGGTCGGAATCATGATGAGACGTGTCGGGATCGTGGGCGCCTCGATCACCGAATGTCGCGGCCGCTGGGTGGAAAAGACCTACTGGGATCTCTTCCAGACCGCGGTTCGCGACGTGCTCGCCAGCGCCAGGATGACCATCGAGGACGTCGATTCGGTCATCTACGGCATCTACAACGACATCTTCGAACACCAGGCCATCCCCGAGAGCTCGCTCACCGGGCTGATCGGGATGACCAACAAGCCCGGCACGCGCGTGACCAGCGGCGGTGCCACCGGCTTCTACGCCATGCGCGCCGCCATCATGGAAGTGGCGAGCGGCATGTCGGACGTGGTGATGTGCGTGGGAGGGGAAAAGGCAACCGACTGTTTCGATCCGGTTTCCAAGTCGCCCACGCCGATGGTCATCAACACCATCGCCTACTCGTGGGATCCGTTCTTCGAGAACCCGCTGGGGGCGACCGCCAACGACTCCTACATGCAGATGTGCCTGGGCTACAACGACAGCCATCCCGGCGACATCGGCGACCCGCTGGTGCGCGCGAAGATCGTGGAGAAGCTGTGCCGGCAGGGAAACCGCAACCCCTACGCGCAGCGCCGCGACGAACACGTGACCGTCGAGCACGTCATGAATTCGCGCTGGATCATCCCGCCCTTCCTGCGGCTCCTGGAAGCGTGCATGTACACGGAAGGCGCGGGGGCGACGATTTTTGCGAGCGAAGACAAGGCGCGCGAACTCGCCGCCCGCACCGGGCAGCCCATCGTCTGGATCAAGGGAATCGGTGCCGCCAACGAGGCGTACGCGGTGGGCCGCGGCGGCTACTACAAGCCACTCGATCGCATCGTCTCGGACCGCCTCGCCGCGGAGCGCGCGTACAAGATGGCGGGTGTGAAGCCCTCCGACATCAAGATCGTGGAACTGCACGACGCCTTCGTCGCGCAACTCATGATCACGATGGGCGAGATGGGTTTTGTGCCCATCGGAAAGACGCGCTCCTTGATCGACGACGGCATCATGGCCGACATCGCCGACCTGGGCGACAAGAAGCGGCCCACCGGAAAGCAGATTCTCGTGAATCCGTCTGGAGGACTCATCTTCGGCGGTCACTTCGTGGGCGGTTCCAATATGTTCTCCATGTGGTCCGCGCGACGCGAGATGATCAACCGCGAAGTTCCGCTGGCCCTGGTGCACGGCACCGGTGCAATAAACGCGTGCTTCGGCGGCGCCATCGTCCTCGAGCTCGACGAAGGAGGCAAGTGATGGATAAGCGCGAAATGGTCATCCCGCCCGGCTTCAACCTCCCCAAAGAGGTCAGCGAGGTCACGGGCAAGGACGGCGAGACGTGCCTGCAGTTTAACACCGGCATGCTCACGCTCTACAAGCAGACCTACGGCGAGCTGTCGCGCTTCTTCATGGCGCTGCGCGATGGCAAGCTGCTGGGTGCGCGCTGTCGGAAGTGCAAACAGGTCATGGTACCGGCGGCCACGTGGCACTGTCCGGATTGCGGCTTCGAGGCCATGGAAGAAATCACGCTGCCGCAGCGCGGGGTGCTGGCGGCCACGGCACCCATCACCTTCTTCCCCTCGGCGATGTTCGTGGGGCAGGCGCCGTTCTGCCGCGGCTACGTGGACGTGGCGCGGGACGCGAAGGTGGCGTCGTTTCTCCCATGTCGTCTCAGGACGACCACCGGCATTCCGCGGCCGGGCATCTTCGTGAAGGGGCTCGAGGTGAAACTGGTGTTCGAGGACAACCGCCAGGGCACCATCCTCGACATCTTCGCGGTGCCGATGAGCGAGGTGCCGGAGAAGCTGCGTGACAGGGAGCCGCTGCTCGCCTCGCAACTGAACCTGGAGAAGCCGCCGGTCCCCGAGATCCGCGAGGACAAAAAGTGGGCACCGGCATTCAAGACGGCACTCGACGGCATGCGTACCATGGCGTCGAAGGTGGTGCCGGGTTCGCGCGCACAGAAGGACCTCGCCGACCGCAGCCACACCATCGGGGTCAAGACCGGTGGCGGCGAGTTCTGCATCGCCATCCTGGACGGACGATTGGAGATTTCCGACAAGGCGCCCAAGCAGGTAGACTTCACCATGACGGTGGAGGATCCCATTGTGTTCACGCAGTGGGTGAAGGGCGGATCACTCTCGGACGCGGTGATGGAGGGGCTGCTGTGGGTGCCCAACCTGGCGGCGTTCCCGGCGCTGTACGCGCTGGACCGCCTGCCGCGCTCCATCCGCCGCGACCAGGAGGAAAAGTAAGGAGGCGCGCGATGGGTTTGACGGATGATCAGCGCGATGAGGCGCTGAAGGCGCTGCGCGGCGCGCAGGAGCAGCTCGAGTACCTCATGAGGGGTGTCAAGGGTGTCGACGAAGCGTCGACACTGCGCGGCCGGATCGACGAGTTGGAGTTGTATCTCAAGCGCGTGAAAATGGCGCTGAAGTTCATCTGAGACCGGCGGACATCCTTTCCGCACAACAAAACGGGCCACGCCTCAGGGTGTGGCCCGTTCTGCTTGGGGGGGCACCGCGCTGGCTCGGGAGGTCACTGCGCGGGGCCACTGGGGGCGTCCGTACACAGGTATGACCCGGCGCCCGGCCGGTCGTCACACGCCCGGGCACAAATTCACAAAAAAGCCGCTAAGTCCTTGACGTGGCGCACGATTTGCAGTGTGCTAAGACTCCCGTGAGCCATTTTCGCAGACGCACCCGGGCGTTCCTCGCCCAGCCCCGGAACATCCATCGCGTGGGCCTGATCGCCGCCGCCTTCGTGGCCGGCCTGGTGGCGGTGGGGTATTCGTTCATGTACCGGGCGGCGGAGCACTTCTCGGTGCGGACCTTCGAGCAACACCCGTACTGGCTGATCGTTGCCGCCCCGCTGTGCTTCGCCCTGGGCTGGTGGCTGGTGAACCGCTTTGCCCCGCGCGCCGGCGGGAGCGGCATCCCGCAGGTGATGGCGGCGGTCGATTTGCACGACGCGCGCGTGGACCACGCGTTGATAGCGCCGCTCTTGAGCCTGCGGGTGGCGGTGGTGAAGATTGTGAGTTCGCTGTTGTGCGTGGTGGGCGGCGGCGCCATCGGGCGCGAGGGACCCACCGTGCAGATCAGCGCGTCGCTGTTCTACGTTTTCGGCCGCTACATCCGTACGTTTTCACCCATGGTGGCGCTGGAGTCGTGGATGCTGGCCGGTTCCGCGGCGGGCATGGCGGCCGCGTTCAACACGCCGCTGGGTGGAATCGTATATGCGGTCGAGGAACTCGCGAGCAAGCACTTCTCGCGCGTGCGCACCACCGTGCTGTCCGCGGTGCTGGTTTCGGGACTGGTGTCGCAGTGGCTGGTGGGCAGCTACCTCTACCTGGGCTTCCCGCGCATCGGGCGCGTGGGTTTTGCGGTGATTCCGGCCGCGTTCGTGGTGGGTGTGCTGGGGGGTGCGCTGGGTGCGTTCTTTGGCGACGCCACCTTCCGTACCAGCGTGTGGATGCGCCGGCGCCTCTCGGTGCGCCGCATCCAGGCGGGGCTGGCGGTCGCACTCGTGTGCGGCGTGGCGATGGTGCTGCTGCGCTTGATCGACGCGCGCGCGCTGGGCCCGGGCAACCGCCTGGTATCCGACATCCTGGCGGGCGACACGGTGGCCAGCTTCAAGCTCATCGGGGTGCGTTTCGCGTCGACGATGGCGTCGTACCTGAGCGGGTGCGGCGGTGGTATCTTCGCGCCGTCGCTCGCCATTGGCGCGAGCCTGGGCTCGTGGGTGGCGTCGTGGTGGACGGGTACCAACGCGGTGCTGCTCGCGCTGCTGGGGATGATCGCGGTGCTGACCGGGGTGACGCGCGCGCCGTTCACGTCCTTCGTGCTGATCCTGGAGATGACCGACCGCCACAGCGCAATATTTCCCATGATGCTCGCGGCACTGGTGGCGCTGGGCAGCGCACGCCTCTTTGGAACCGCGTCCTTCTACGAGCAGTCCAAGCGCGCGCTGCTGCGCGACCTCGAACCGGCTCCCGCGGCACCCCAGCAGCCCCCGCCTCCGCCCGGGCCGGCGGTGTAGTTCCAGGCCGACCTCACCCCTGGGCGCGGATGGCCGACGCGATTGACCGCTGCAGCGCGCGCCAGCGCGCGGTGCCCACGAAGCGCTGGCTCACCTCCAGTTCGATGCCGGCGTAGCGGCTGGCGGGGAACGTCTCGCGCAACGACGTGGTCAGGCCGTCGCTCCAGCCGCGGTAGGGGAGATTGCGGTACACCTTCAGACCCGGGGTGGCGGTCTTGAGCGCACCCACGAGTGCGCACGCGACGCCGCTCTCAAAAGCGCGCCGAGGATCGTGCAGTACGCCGATATCGACGGTTCTCCTGCGTCCTTCGTATACGGGCGTGAAGGTATGCACGCCAATATGGACCACGCGATGCACCGTGCGCATCCTGTCGTGGATCGCCCTCTCCACGGCGTCGCGGTGCGGGTGGTAATACGTCTTCAGGAGTTGTGCCTTGTCGCGTTCGTCGAGGCTGCGGGTAAACTCCGAGAACAGGCGCGGATGACCAATAGACCGGTTGCACTCCACCAGCAGGCGCGAGGTGGTGGTGGCGATGAGTGGCGCACGAGTGGCGCGCCGGATGGTGCGCGCAAGCTCGAGCGAACCCGGGTCCCAGCCGCGGTGCGACCGCAGCACGGTGGCGGCGCCTTTGAACAGAGGCCGGTAGCGCGCGGGAATCATGTTGCCCCCGTGCTCGCAGGAGAGCACAAGAGTTGTGTCAGCCGGCGGCATGGAACATCCGGTTTTCTTGGAGGCAGTCGCACAGTTCTTCGTAGACGGGGCGGAGCGACTCACGCGGGAGGCCGAGTTTTTCGGCCACATCGGTATTCTCGCCCGCGACGGCACGCACAATGCGTCGCGCCAGCGTGCCCTCGCGGAGAATGACGCCCAGCGCCTCCTGCCACGCGTTCGAGAACTCGGGTGCGTTTGCGATCACCGCCCCGGCCAGGTGGTCCCACACTTCTCCGGCGGTGACACTCTTGGCGCGGATGCCAAAGGCATCGAGGTAGTCGGTGTCGGTGATGCGGGCGCGCTCCGCGTCCCGGGTGGTGGCGAGCAAAACGGCGTTCAGCGGTTCGGTGGGGAACGCCATCTGGCGCGCCAGTGTCTGCCACTTCTCTGCCACCAGTGCGCGCAGCACGGAGACGATGGCGTGCGTGACCGCCATGTCGGCGGTGGGGCTTTCCTGAATATCAATGATGCGGATCTCGATGGCGTCGCGCTGGAAGCGGGCGATGGCGCCGCGCGCATTGAGCCACTCGTCCTGCAGCGTTTCCTCCGGATCGACGGGCGCGATGGCCGCGTAGATGGGGCCGAGGATCTTCTCCTCGTAGTCGCGCTTCGTGTAGACCGGTTCCGGGATCACGCTGCCGGTAATAATGGGGATCGTCTTCTGGTTCTCGCGGTAATACTTCATGCGGCTGTCCATCAGGCCGGTGAGGCGGCCCTCGAGAATCGGCGAGCTGGCCGCGAGCGCCGGAATCAGCGGCAGCACCAGGCGGATGGCCGCGTGCAGGCGGCCGAACTCGTCGTCGCCGTGGAAGGGAAGATTCAGATGCACGCACTGCAGGTTCGACCAGCCGTGCCCCTTGCACCCAAACACGCGGTCGTAGGCCGCGTAGACCTCATTGTACTCGTGCGGCCACAGCTTCGTTTCCCGGGCGGGATTCATCCACGGGTGCGCGGCGGTGGGCATCAGGCGGCCTCCCACCGGAACCAGAATGTCTTCAATGGAGGAAACGTCGCGCGCGAAGGCGGCGTCCAGCCCGCGCAGCGCCGCGGCCGGCCCGTTGGTCTTGAGTTCGATGACGTGGTTGACCAGCTCATTGGACCACGCCAGGTCGCCCCGCTCGATCTCGGAGACGTAGTCGCCGGCCACGGCGAGCAGCACCTGGTCGGTGGCGGGGAACACGTCCAGCGAGTCCGCGCGCACGATCATGTACTCCAGCTCGACGCCGTAGCCCTCGAAGAGGTGCAGCCCCACGCCTACTCCCCGCGCAGCCGCAGGATCCTGCGATGGATGGATTTCATGATCTTCAGATACACCACGTCGCCCACCAGCTTGTCCTCGTAGCCCGCCTCGATGCTGGGGTTGTCATTCACTTCGATCAGGAAGAAGTCCGAGCCGCGTTGCTTGACGTCCACGCCGTACAGCCCGTCTCCCATGAGGTTGGCGGCGGCCACACTCAGGCGTACCGCCTCGCGCGGCGCGCGGCGCATGGCCACCGGCTCCACGCGCCCGCCGCGCAGTCCGCCCTTCTTGGTCTGCTTGAGGATCTGCCAGTGGTGGCGGGCCATGAAGTAGCGGCACACGTAGATGGGCTTGCCTTCCAGAACGCCCACGCGCCAGTCGAAGTCGGTGGGCATGAACTCCTGCGCGATGAGCAGATCGGAACTGGCCAGCCGGCGTTCGATTTCCTCGTCGAGCTCGGCCCGCGTCTTCGCCTTCACCACGCCCTGCGAGAAAGCGCTGTCCGGCTGTTTCAGGATGCAGGGGAGCCCCAGCGTGTCCGCCACCTGGTTGGCGTTGTCCCGGTGGACGATCATGGTGCGCGGCATGGGCAGATTGTTGCGTTCGAAGGTCTCCGCCAGGAATACCTTGTTGCTGCAGCGGATGATGGACTCGGGGTCGTCGATGACCGCCAGCCCCTCGGCGGCTGCGCGGCGCGCAAAGCGGTAGGTGTGGTGGTTGACCGCGGTGGTCTCGCGGATGAACAGCGCGTCGAACTCCGCCACGCGGCGGTAGTCCTCGCGCGTGATGAGGTCGGTGTCCATCCCCACCTTCTCCGCCGCCTTGCAGAACTTACGCAAGGCGCGCGCGTCCGAGGGCGGGTCGTGCTCGTCGGGGTTGTAGAGGATGGCCAGGTCGTACTGGAATCGTTTGCTCCTTCGCGGGGTGCGGTCGAGCTTGAGGAAGTACGACCCGGCCGCGGAAATCACGAAGGGGCGCTGCCAGTCCGGGATGTCCTTTACCGCGATGGGGTCGACGCTGTCGAGCTCCCACTTCTTCCGGTGGACAAAGTGCGCGCGCAGGAGCGGCGCCTCGAAATAGTTGAACAACTGCCGGGCGAGGCGTTCGTAGGTCTTGGCCAACGGCTTTCCGAAATAGATGCTGAGCTGGTACTCCTTCGTCTTCAGGTGGGACAGGCTTTTCTGGATCAGGCCGTCCAGGTCCTCCGAGCGGATGCGGAAAATGGCGTCGGTGCGCATGTCCTGCAGCGTCATGATGCTGGGGATGGCGCGATGCCCGCGTGCCTCCGCCAGCAGCGACACGTAGTAGCCGTTGCTCATATAGCGGTACGACCGGCACAGGTTGAACACCTTCGCGTTGTTGATCTTGCTGTACTCGCTGTCGGAGAGGTAGGCGCGCGCGGACACTACCTCGACGCCGGGAATCTGTAACGGCCAGTTGTCGGGATTATTGACGACGATCAGACGCGACATGATGGATCACCGGCGATGACGTTTGGGGGTTATCACAAGCAGGTTGGCGTCGTAGGTGAGTACGCCCAACAGGATGGAACAGATGAGCCGGTTGATGCCCACCTCGTAGTAGCGCGCCTTGCGCGGATTCGCCTGGTAGGGGTCGGCCACCAGGACGTCGCGCGAATCCATGTCGTATCCGCACAGGACCACGAAGTGCCCGGTCGGCAAACCACGCACGTCATCGGCGTCGTTGCGCGGGCCGTACTCGCGCGCGGTTTGATACAGATAGGTTGAGCTCAGGCCGGTAATGACGGGGATCGATCCGCGTACGTAGCGCCGGATCAACTTGGGAGACAGCTCCGAAAAGCGAATCTCTCCGCCCAGCTCCATGAACTCGATGTAGGCGCGCGACGCCACCTTGAGTCTGCGCTGTTGCTTGACCGCCATCTGTTGCCGCAACCGATCGATCAGTTCGGCGCTGCTCAGGGCGCTCCACGTGGGATCGAAGACGGCGAGGTTGTAGTTGTACAACGTCACCTTGTATCCCCGGCGCAGGGCGTGGCAACCCAGTAACACACCCAGCGTGCCGCCACCCTCCAACTGTTCGACTTCCCGCATCAGTCTTGCGAGGTCAAGTGCATCGCCGTAGTGGCGGTACACCGCGTGCAGGCAGGTGGCGCCGCAGCTCACGTCGTCCGGCTGCGGCATCATGTCCAGTTTCAGTCGTCTTTGCACGGGGGTATCCTAATCCGGGAAGCCGGTTTTGTGGAGCAGGAACTTGAGCGGGGGGCTACTTCACCAGTTCCAGATAATAAAGATCGCGGCCCCAGCGGGCGTACTTGGCCTCGAAGTGGGTCTGCACACCGGGATCCATGATGCGCTGGTTGCGCTGCTCGGTGGTGTTGCTCCACAGGGTATCTCCCGCCTCGACCAGCGCGCGGCGGAAGGCAATGAAGTAGTCGAAGTTGTCCGTGGCCAGTTCCAGGCGGCCGCCGGTCTTGAGCCGCTCGTGGAGGCGCTTGAAGAAGGCGGGCGTGAGCAGGCGGCGCTTGTGGTGCCTGCGCTTGTGCCACGGGTCGGGAAAGTAGATATGGAAGACCTCGATGCTGTCCAGGGGGACCAGGTGCGAGACCACTTCCTCGGCTTCCGCCTTATAGAAGAGAAGGTTCGTGATCCCGTGGCGTTCGGCGCGCTCCACCCCTTCGCGCAGGAAACGCCAGCGGTAGTCGATGCCGAGGAAGTTCCGGTCCGGGTGACGCGCGGCGCGATGAAGGAGAAACCGCCCGCGGCCTGAGCCGATTTCAATTTCGAGCGGCTGTTGCACGGAAAACAGCTCGAACACGGTCCCTTCGTAGGACCGGTCCAGTAGTCTTTGCGGAGAGCGCGGTCTTGAATCGTCGAGTTTGTGGCTCACGAACCTATTATAGCGCACAAGCGTCATCATGTTGTAGCTGGACGACTTACACATGTTAATGTACTATGGGCATATGAAAGCAATCAAATCTTCCCGGGCGGAGCAACTGCTCGAGCGGCGCAGGAACGTCGTTGCCAGCGGGGTGGGGGTTTTCAATACGGCCACGGCGGCGAGTGCCTCGGGTGCCGTGATTATCGATGTAGACGGAAATGAACTGATCGATTTCGCGGGTGGTATCGGCGTGGTCAACGCCGGCCACTGTCCGCCCCCGGTCGTCGAGGCCATCGTCGATCAGGCCCGGCGGTTCCTGCATACGAGCTTCAACGTCGTCACCTACGAACCATACGTGGCGCTCTGCGAGAAACTGACCGAGATCGTTCCCCACGGCGAAAAGACCAAGGCCATGCTGGTGAGCACGGGCGCGGAGGCGGTTGAAAACGCCATCAAAATTGCGCGCCAGGCCACGCGGCGCAGCGGGATTCTCTGTTTCACCGACGCATTCCACGGCCGCACCATGATGGCGATGTCGCTGACCAGCAAGGTTGGCTACAAGCTCCACTGCGGTCCGTTTGCGCCCGGCGTCTACCGCCTGCCGTTTCCCAATGCCTATCGATACAAGGGTTCGATGGACGAAGACGCGTTCGTAGACGCGGAGATCGCGCGGCTCCACGAGAGTTCGCACAACACCATTGATCCCCGGGATCTCGCAGCGGTCATCATCGAGGTCGTGCAGGGTGAGGGCGGTTTCAACGTGGCCCCCCGGCGCTACATCGAGGCGCTGCGCGCGTACTGCGATGAGCACGACGTCGTTCTCATATTCGACGAAGTTCAGTCCGGGTTCGCCCGCACCGGCCGCTGGTCCGCGTGGGAACACTTCGGCGTTACACCGGACATCTCGACGTACGCGAAGTCGCTGGGCTCGGGCCTTCCCATCGCCGCGGTGGTGGGCAAGGCACATATCATGGACGCGGCTGCCTCGGGAACCATCGGCGGAACCTATATCGGGAGTCCCGTTTGCAGCGCGGCCGCCCTGGCGACGATCGAGTACATGCAGAAGATCGATCTCAACCGGCGTGGAACAGAGGTCGGCAAGGTGATCGCAGTCCGGTTTGGCAAGATGAAGGCCCGCCACCCGGAAATTGGAGACGTCCGCGGCCTCGGGGCCATGATGGCAATGGAATTCGTCAAGAACGGCGACCCCCGGCAGCCGGACGGGGAACTGTGCGATCGCGTAGTCAGTGAGTGTGCGCGGCGCGGGCTGGTGCTGGTGAGCGCCGGCACCCACAAGAACATCATCCGGGTTCTGGGCCCGCTGGTGATTACCGACGAGAATCTCGCGAAGGGGCTCGATATCCTGGAAGCCGTGGTGGATGAAGTAACCAGAGGAAAGACCGCATGAAGCCGTTCTCCATTGCCGGCATCCAGATGCCGGTATCAGCGAGCCACAGCAACGTGGCCGACATGACTTCGCAGCTCGACGTGCTCATGGCGGTGTATCCCTGGGTTCAGATGGTGGTGTTCAGCGAGTTGTGTCCTTTCGGCCCGCTGATCCACAATGCGCTGGCATTTCCCAACGAAGTGGAGGCGCATTTCCAGTCCGTAGCGCGCAAACACGGAATCTGGCTGATTCCAGGTTCGATGTTTCGCACCGAGGGCGGCAGAGTGTTCAATACCGCGACGGTCATCGATCCGCATGGTGAGGTGGTCGGGCGCTACGACAAGCAGTTTCCGTTCTACCCTTACGAGGTGGGTGTGACGGGGGGGACCGAGTTTCTCATCTGGGATGTGCCCGAAGTGGGCCGTTTTGGAATCTCCATCTGCTACGACATGTGGTTCCCGGAGACGTCGCGAACCCTGTCGGTACAGGGGGTCGAGGTGCTGCTCCATCCCACGTTGACCGCCACCATGGACCGGGATGTGGAACTCGCGATAGCGCAGGCGACGGCGGCGTGCAACCAGTGCTTCATCTTCGACATCAATGGGCTCGGCGACGGCGGGACCGGACGCTCCATCGTGTGCGGGCCGGATGGCCGGGTGCTCTACCTGGCCAGCACCGGGCCCGAAATGATACCGGTCGAGATCGACATGGAACGCGTGCAGCGCAGCCGGGAGCACGGTCTGCTGCGTCTGGGGCAGCCGCTCAAGAGTTTTCGTGAACGGCGCGTCCACTTTGATATCTACGATGCCGGCCGCGAACTCCCCTATCTCAAGACGCTCGGGCCGTTGATCAAGCCGATGCGTCTGGAGAAGCTGCAGCAGGCCCACGGCGCCGCATCCGATGAGCCGCCGCCGGGTGGGAAGCCCGGCGCATGATGCCGGTGAGCGTCTGGTCGCCCGGGAGCTCGATGATCTCAGCATCTCAATTGTAGGGAGAACCATATCGAAGGAGGATTACCATGGGAGCAACAGGCCGCAAAGGCAAGACGACGAAGGCCAGAAGCATGCAGCCGCGCCTCAAGGACTACGTGAGCTGGTTTGAGATTCCCGCCCACAATTTTCAACGCGCCGTGACGTTCTACAGTCACATTTACGACATCAAGATGGAAACCGCAGAGATGAGTGGTTACGCCATGGCTTTCTTCCCGGCGGTAAACGGGGTCGGCGGGGCGGTGGTGGTGGGAGACGGCTGCATCCCGTCGGACACCGGCACACTGGTATACCTGAACGCCGGCACCAGGCTCGATGAGATTCTGGCCCGCATAGAGCCCGCCGGGGGCAGGGTTGTGATGGGCAGGACCCTGATAAGCGACGACGCCGGCTACTTTGCGCTGTTCATCGACACCGAGGGCAACAAGCTTGCCCTCCATTCCAAGAAGTAGATCCATATGAAGCCAGACCGAGTGCGGGGCATTCCCCATTACAACATCGCGCAGATGCGCGTGGACCTCTGGAACGAGCTGCGGAGCGGATCCGCCGGTTTGTCCGTTGCCCGCCCCGGGGGCGCCGGAAAGCGCCGGCGCGAGAAGGTGGCCGAGACGCTGGCCAGCCTGGCTGGAATCGAGCAGTACTTCGCCTTTCCGGGCCTGTCGCGCGTGCGCGCCTTCGAGAAGGTGCTCGCGCGCGGCGAGTACCCCGCGCTTGCGCGCCAGGTGGCGGAGACGGCGCAGTTGCTGGTGAGCGATGCCTACCGCGGTGAGCTGGACGTGTACGCCGAGGACGATGACGATGAGGAGGGCCGCGCCTCGCGTTTTCTGCCGACCGACGCACCCAGACGCAAGCACTTCGAGGTGCTCTTCGTTGAGGATCTGGCGGAGGCGGAGGAGCAGGCCTTCCTGGACAGGCTGCGTGATCTGCGCCGTATCGACGACGAATTCGTGTTCGATGTGGTCCTGCAACATTCCTTTCAGGATGCGCTGGTGGCCCTGTTGGCCAACATGAATATCCAGGCGGTTGTCATTCGCTACGCACCGTCGTTTCCGACGCGCGGGATTTCGCCGCTGGTGAAGCCCTTTGTGGGGCCCGCGCTCGGGCATGACTACGCGGCCAAGCCCCGGCCGGAACTGGGTCCCATCCTGGGGGCGCTGATCAGGAAGTTCCGCCCCGAGCTGGACGTGTACTACATCACCGACACGGCGCTGACCAACCTGAGGACCAGCACGCTGCAGATCTTTCGCCGGATCTTCTACGGACGCGAGGACCTGCAGGAGCTGTGCCTGACCATCCTGCGCGGCATCCGCGAACGCTACGAGACACCGTTCTTCTCCGCGCTCAAGGAGTACAGCCGCAAGCCCACCGGCGTGTTTCACGCCATGCCGATTTCGCGCGGCAACTCCGTGTTCCGGTCGCACTGGATGCGGGACTTCGGAGAGTTCTACGGACGGAACATGTTTCTCGCGGAAACGTCGGCCACCACCGGCGGCCTGGATTCGCTCCTGCAGCCCACCGGGACGCTCAAGCGGGCCCAGGAGAAGGCCGCGGTGGCGTACGGTGCCAAGCGAACTTATTTCGTGACCAACGGAACGTCCACTGCGAACAAGATCGTGGTGCAGGCACTGGTGGAGCCCGGGGACCTCGTCCTGGTCGATCGAGACTGTCACAAGTCGCACCACTACGGCCTGGTATTGTCCGGCGCCTATCCCGTGTACCTGGATTCCTATCCCATCGAGGAGTACTCCATGTACGGCGCGGTGCCGTTGGAGAGCATTCGCGAGAAACTGCTCCTGCTCAAGAGCGCGGGCCGGCTGGACAAGGTCAGGATGCTGCTCCTAACCAACTGCACGTTCGACGGCCTGGTCTACAACGTGCGTCGTGTGATGGAGCAGGTGCTGGCGATAAAGCCCGACATGATCTTTCTGTGGGATGAGGCCTGGTTCGCCTTCGCCGGGTTTACCAGCACATACCGGCAACGAACCGCCATGTATACGGCCAATGAACTGGCGCAACGCTACCGCAGCGACGAGTACCGCGTCGAGTACGAGAACCACCTGCGCTCGCTGGCGCCAGGCGAGGCGCCGCGTCTCCCCGACCCGGACAAGGTGATGCTGCGCGTGTACTCCACCCAGAGCACCCACAAGACCCTGAGCAGTTTCCGCCAGGGATCCATGGTGCACATCTGGGACGAGGATTTTCGCCGCCGCGCGGAGGCGACGTTCCACGAGGCATACATGACGCACACGTCCACCTCCCCCAACTACCAAATACTGGCCTCGCTCGACGTGGGCCGGCGCCAGGTGCAGTTTGAGGGATACGAGCTGGTTGAGAAGAGCATCGAAATGGCGATGCTGCTGCGGGCGCGCATCCAGGACCATAAGCAGCTGCGGAAGTATTTCGATGTGCTCACCGTGAAGGACTTCATTCCCGACCAGCACCGGACGAGCGGGCTCGGCGAGTATTACGACCGGGAGCGGGGGTGGAATCGCATGGAGTCGGCGTGGGAGCAGGACGAGTTTGTTCTCGATCCCACCAAGATCACGCTGTTCATCGGCCGCACCGGTGTCGACGGGGACACATTCAAGAATCGTTTCCTGATGGACCGGTTCAACATTCAAATCAACAAGACCTCGCGTAACACGGTCTTATTCATGACCAACATCGGCACCACTCGGGGCAGCGTGGCCTATCTGGTGAATGCGCTGCTGCGGATTGCCGACGAGTTGGATGAGCACTTCCGGTCTCTGAACCGCAGGGAGAAGGAAATGGCGCGCAAGCGAATCAAGTCCCTCACCCAGGAGGTGCCGCCGCTTCCGGACTTCAGCCGCTTTCACCATTCGTTCCAGGCCGTGCCCAGCGTTCCCGGCGGGGATTTGCGCGAGGCATATTTTCTGGCCTGCGACGAGAACAAGATCGAGTACGCCATGCTCGACGAGTGCGGGCACATGCTCCGGGAGGGGCTCGAGCCGGTGTCGGCTTCGTTTGTCATTCCCTACCCGCCGGGGTTTCCAGTTCTGGTTCCCGGGCAGGTGGTGAGTCCGGCCATCGTGGAGTTCCTGCAGGCTCTGGACGTGAAGGAGATCCATGGCTACCGCGCAGACCTGGGACTGAAAATATTCACCCGCGGTGCGTTGGATCGGGAGAAAACCGCGACCGCAATGGGCATGTCCCGGCCCGCTAGCATTCCGTCGTTAACCAAGTTGAAGAAGTGAGGATTATGCCCAAGCAACTGCCAGTCAAACCACTACGAAGCGTCTCGGACATCCGCCGGTTCTTTCATCGTAATGAGGTGCCGATCTATTTCATCAGCGCCACCAATTTCAACCTTCTGGGCGCGGACGAATGGATCAAGGGATTCCGGTTCATCGCCTACATCGAGTGCTTCGACGGATTGCATCCCAACGTGTTCTCACCCGGCGAGGAACTCCCCCATGAGGAGTTTCAGAGCATAGAGGACATCAACAACTATCTCCTGTCGCACCCGGAGGTGGTCGCATTTGTGGAGGCGCGAAAACACGATGGCAAGGCGGGCAAGGCCCTGTTTCTGATGTTCGACGAGAAGACGGAGGCGCTGGCAAAGAAGCTCGGGCTCGAGATCTGTTTTCCGTCGGCGGAAATGCGGACCTTCCTGGACAACAAGGTGAATACCAATCGCATCGCGGAGAAGGCCGGGGTGCCGTGCGTGCCCTATGTGCTGTCGCCTGTGCGCGACTATGACCACCTGCGCTCGCTTACCAAACGTCTGGGAGAACACCTTGTCATCCAGACCCCGTTTGGAGATTCCGGGCACACGACATTCTTCATCTCCACGCGCGAGGACTTTGCGCGGCACCGCGATGAGATCATCGGCGAGAAGGAAGTCAAGATCATGAAGCGCATCCGCTGCCGGGGTGCGGCCATCGAGGCGTGCGTGACGCGGCATGGCACCATCGTGGCGCCGCTCATGACCGAGCTGGTGGGATTTTCGGAACTGACGCCGTACCGCGGCGGCTGGTGCGGCAACGAGATCTACCCGGAGGCGTTCACCGCCACCATCCGGCGCAACGCGCGCAAGTACACGCAGATGTTCGGCGACCAGCTGCGGCAGGAGGGATACAAGGGCTACTTCGAGCTGGATTTCCTGGTGGACCAGGACTCACGGGAGCTCTATCTGGGGGAGCTGAATCCGCGTGTCACCGGGGCAAGTTCCATCACCAACCACGCGGTGTTCGCGCTGGCGGATGCGCCGTTGTTTATCTTCCACATTCTGGAGTGGATGGATCAACCCTACCAGTTGAACGTCCGTTCCCTCAACGCGCGCTGGGCGCGACCCGAGAACATCGACCGCTGGAGCCAGCTGGTGATCAAGCACACCCGCAACACCATCGAGCAGGTGACGTCGGCGCCCCGCTCCGGCATCTGGCGCATGCAGCCGGATGGGCGGATCAAGTTCAACCGAATGGATACGCACCGCCGCGCGGTGGAGTCCGCGGACGAGGCGTTCTTTCTGCGCATCACCGGTGAGGGGGATTATCTGTACGAGGGCGCGGACATGGGCATTCTGGTCATGCGCGATCGCCTCATGACCAACGACTTCAAACTGACCGACCGCGCGCGCCGCTGGATCGACGCCATTCGCGCCAGTTACCGGGCCGAGGCACCTTCCAACCACCAGGCCATCGCCAACCAGATCCGCGACGCCGCCGAATTCAAGATGATGTAGGAAATGGAGAGCACCGTGAGCTACCGCGATATCCTGAAGACGCAGAACTACATTGCCGGACGCTGGAGCGCGGAGGGCGCCGGGAAGACCGCAGTTGCGGACAAGTACTCCGGCGCGGAACTGGCCACCCTCCCGCTGGCGACGCCGGCGCAGATGGACGCCGCCATCGTGGCGGCGCTGGGAGCTGCGCGCGAGTTCGGCGCGTGGTCGGCGGGCAAGCGCGCGGCGGCGTTGGAGCGCGTGCGCACGCACTTGCAGGCGCATAAGGAGGCGTTCGCCGATCTCATCGTGAAGGAGGCCGGCAAGCCGCTCGGCTACGCGCGCAACGAGATCGACCGCTGCCTGACCACGCTGGGGACCGCGGCCGCCGAGGCACTGCGTTTTTCCGGCGAGGCGGTTCCGCTGGACTTCGACGCGGGGGAGGGCAAGACCGCCTTCACCAAGCGCTTTCCCATCGGGGTGGTGGCGTGCATCACGCCATTCAACTTTCCGCTCAACCTGGTGCTGCACAAGGTGGCGCCGGCGCTGGCGGTGGGCTGCACGGTGATCGTGAAGCCGGCGCCGCAGGCGCCGCTCTCCACGCTGGCGCTGGCCGGCCTGATCGACACGGCGGATTATCCGGCGGGTGTGTTCAACGCCCTGGCGTGCGACATCCCGGTGGCGGAGCAGTTGGTGACGGACGAGCGCATCGCGATGCTGTCGTTCACCGGCAGCGAGAAGGTGGGCTGGCACCTCAAGAGCATCTGCGGGCGCAAGCGCGTGGTGCTGGAGCTGGGCGGCAACGCGGCGGTGCTGGTGGACGAGAGCGCTGACGTTGACGCGGCAGCGCGACTGGTCGCGAAGGGTGCGTACCTCTACGCGGGACAGGTGTGCATTTCCACACAGCGCATCTTCGTGGTGGACACGGTGTACGACGCCTTCACCAATAGGCTTTTGAAGGAGATCGAGGCGGTGCGCGTGGGCGACCCCGGTGACCCGGAGGTAATCGTTGGGCCGATGATCGACAAAGGACACCTGCGTCGCGTGGAAAGCTGGGTGGCGGAAGCGGTTTCCGGCGGTGCGAAGGTCCTCGCGGGTGGTGGCGTGCGGGACGAGAAGCACAACGTCTACGAACCCACGCTGCTCACGCAAACCAGGCCGGACATGAAGGTCAACCGCGAGGAAGTGTTCGGTCCGGTCGCGGTGCTGGAGAAGGTGGCGAGCTTCGAAGAGGCCGTCGCGCGCACCAACGACAGCCAGTTCGGGCTCCAGGCGGGGGTCTTCACCAACGACTTCCGCCACGTGAAGATGGCGCACGAGAAGCTCGAGGTGGGCGGCATCATGATCAACAATGTGCCCGGGTTCCGCGTGGACAGCATGCCCTACGGTGGTGTCAAGAACTCCGGCGTCGGGCGCGAGGGCATCCGCTACGCCATGGAGGAGATGACCGAGCCGCGCCTGCTGGTGTACTGAGCGCGGCGCACCGCTACTTTGCGTCCCACAGGCGCGCGCTGCCGTCGGCGGAGGCGGAAACGACGCCCCCGTACGCAGCGGACGCCTCCAGGGAGAGAATTCGCGCGCCGTGACCGTGCAGGCGGGCGACTTCGCGCCCATCCCCGAGGTCGATGACGCGAACGACAGCATCAGCGCCGGCCACAACGAGGCGCGTCTGGTCGGGAACGAAACAGGCCGATGCCACCCCATTGAGCTGCCGTGCGTCGAGTACCGCCCCCGTGGCCGCGTTCCATATCCGCACCTCACCTTCCTTCGCAACCGAAACGATGCGCGTTCCATCCGCGTCGTAGGCGAGGCTGGTCACCGCGCCCGTGTGTCCGCGCAACACGCGCAGCGTGTCGCCGGTGGCCACGTTCCACAGGCGAACGACGCCGTCCGTGCACGCGCCGGCCAGCGTGCCGTCGGGTGCGAACGCCACCTTGCTCACCGCGCCCGGGAGTTTGCGAAACTCGCCGCGCGGCGCGAGGTTCTTCGCGTCCCAGAACTTGAGCGTTGAATCCGCCCCCGCGGTCACCAGCACGCTCCCGTCCGGGGAGACGGCGAGGCCCAGCACCGCCGCTGAATGCGCCGCGAAGGCCAGCAAGCGGCGCCGCGCCACCGGGTCGAACACCAGCACGTTGCCGCCGCGGTCGGCGGCGAACAGGTGCGAACCGCCGGGGCTGAATGCAACGCGCGTGGGGAGGTCGGCGCGACCGGTCTCCATGCGCGCGATCTGGGCGCCGGTCGCGACGTTCCACAGGCCGATTTCACGCCGGTCCGCAGCGCATGCCAGCAGAGATCCGTCGGGGCTCACGCAGGCGTCGTTGGCCGCGGGCGGTGGTTGTGTGTCGTCGGCAACGCGAAACACCGGGACGTCGTCGGCGTCGCGCGGCCACACGCGCACGCCCCCGTCGGCGCTCCCCACCGCGAGCAGGCCGCGCACCGGATCGACCGCACTGGCGGTGGCGGGGGCGTCGCCCGCGGTTCGGGTGAGCGGGTTGTCGGTGGCCAACGTCCATTCCCGGAGGATCGCGGAAACGCTGCTTTCGTGGGACGACACATTGGTGACGCGCCGGTTGGTGCGCGTGTCCCACAACCGCAGGCGCCCGGCGTCGTCGCGGGTCACCATCAGCCGGTCGTTCTCCGCGTAGGCAACGCGCTCCAGTTTGCCGCCCGCGTCGATGGTGCCGGTGGGCCGGCGCGTGTCCGTTCGCCACTCGAGGACCTTGCCATCGGCAAACCCCGCCGCCAGTCTCGCGCCACTGCTGTTGAACGCCACCACCGCCCGCCCCCTGCCGGTGAAGCGCGCCTGCTCCGTCCCGCTGGCGATGCCCAGCACGAGCACGGTGCCGTTGGCCAGGCCGGCGGCAATGGTCGCGTTGCCGGGGTGGATGGCGACGCCGTTGATGGCCGCGTCCAACGGACCGATGCGGCTTCGCAGGATGCCGGTGGCGGCGTCCCAAATGCCGATGGTGCTGTCGGTGGATGTGGTCAGGAAGAATGACCCGTCGTGCGCGAAGGCAATTCTCTGGATGGCGCCCGGGTGTGCCTCGATGCGGTACAGGCTGCGGTCGAGGCGCTGCCACAGATGACGCCACTCCCAGCCGCGCAACTCCGGCGGGGTCGCTTCGAGGCGCACGCGCGCGTCGGCGTTCTCGTGGACCAGGAGGAACGCCTCCGCGGCCGCGATGGCGTTGACGTAGGCGTCGGCGCGGGCTTCCGCGGCGGTTTCGTTCGCGGCGAGGCTGTGCTGGATGGCCGCGTTCTTGCGGGCGATCTCGGAGCGCAGCGCGAACGCCAGGGCGGCGATCACCAGCACCAGCGCCACAAGGACAATCTTCCCGCGCCAGCGGATGAGGGCCGCGGACAGGGGTGGCTTCCGCGCCACGGCGACGGCCTCCGGTGCCACCACGTGCGAGGCCAGCAGGGAGGCCACTTCCGCGCGCAGCGTGGGGTCGTCGCGACAGTGGTCGTCGAGAAACGTGTCCCACCGCGACGGGTCCTGGTCGAGGGCGGCGTCGAACAGGGTCTCGATTCGTTGCCAGCGTTCGGAGTCCATGGGTATTCGCGCCGGTTTGCCCGGCGGCGTCCCGGCAGTCTACCACCGCCCGGGCGGCGGGGTGAACGAGTGATCGCGCCCCGGGCGCAGGTTGCCCGGGGGTTCTTGCCAGGCAGGAGGGTATGGGGGCGAACTGGTCTCCAGCGGCCGTTCTATTTGAGCAGCACGAGCTTCCTCGATCGCGTGCCCGCGCTGTGCGTGATGCGGGCAAAGTAGACGCCCGACGACACGGTTGAGCCGGCGTCGTTACGACCGTTCCACTCCGCGCTGTACGCGCCCGCGGCGTGTGCGGGATTGTCGACGAGCGTGGCGATGCGGCTCCCGCGCGCGTCGTAGATGGAGACGTTCACCGCGCCGGTGGTGGGGACCGTGTACTTCACCGCCGTGCTCGGGTTGAATGGATTCGGATGATTTGTCACCGACAGCACATACCCGTTCGGTGTCCCGGCGATGCCAGTCGCCGTCGCAATTGACGCGTGCGGACCTTCGTTGCCGGAGAAGTCTGTCGCCGTCACGTAGTACCAGGCGTAGGGGGACAGGCTGACGTCCATCGTGGCCGCGGTTGTATAGTCGACGACAACGGCGGTGGTGAAGTCAGCGATCGCGTTGCCGTAGACGGTGAAGTAGCCAAAGTCGCCCGCCGTCGACGGATCCCACGAGAGTGTCCCGGCATTGTACGCGAAGCTCGTCGGCATGGGCGGAGCCAGGTTGTCGAGTGAATACCCCGCATACCATGGCGAGTCGAAGAAGACCGTTGGCGCTGCCGTCATCGCGCGCACGAAGAACGTCGAGCTATAGTCGCCACTGCTGATCGTCGAGTCACCCACCGTCGGCGCTTCTACGGCATAGACCGGGTCGCCGTGGGCCGGAGCGGAGGCCACGTACGTCCAGCCCTCGATTCTGTGCACGGGATCGGGCTCTTTGGCTGCGATCGTAGAGGGGCTCGATATCGACGGCGGCGGGTCGTCGCGACGATAAATGCCGTACGACAGCACCGGTGTTGCCGCGCCGCCGGCATCCTCGCTGTCGCGCGCAAATGTGATCGAAACGAGGCGCCCGTTGTCGTTGGGCACGTCCTCGATTGCGAGAATCGCGGACCCGAGATCGTTCGTCGTGGAGATGCTCTCGGGTGGTGACGTGTGCCACCCACCCTGGTCATCCTCGGCCAGGACCACAAAGTAGTGGATGGCCGGATCACCCGGTGTGGCGTCGCGCGTCGTTGGCACCGGCACCATGTAGGGCGCCTCGGGCGCGGTTGCGGGGATGTCGGCCACCTTCTCCCATCCGTCGCATGGAACGGATGCGGCGTTGCGCGTGCCCGCGAGTGAGGCGCTTGCCGGACCCGGGCAACTGTGGATGGGATCGGGCGGATACATCGGCAGTGTTCCCACCGCGCGCCAGATCGAGTAGCGGGTCACCGGGGGTCCCGGCGGATTGAAGGGAATCGGCGGGCCGTCGAGGAAGTGTTTGACGAAGACCATCAGTGCGCACTTGCCGCGGTCGTTCGCGCAATCGTCCAGCGCACCGATTTCGATCTCGCCAAAGAACTTGGCGACGAACACGTCGTAGCCCCCGGCGCCACCCAGACTGCCGCCCCCGAAGTCGACCGAACCGTTTGTCTCCCCGGTTATGGTGGGGTGGCCGTTGAGATCCACCGCGATGCCAAAGCCGGCATTGTTGCCGGAGTCGCCGTAACGGTTGCTCCATTTGTGATTGCCATCCATGTCATACCAGGCGATGAAGACATCGGTATCGGCCACGGCGGTCAGCTCGCCGCCACCGAAATCGGCCGTTCCCAGCAGATGGCCGGCCACGAACACGTCGTCCGTATTGCTCGTTGCGACGTCCCATCCGCTGCTCTGGCCAACCATGCGACTCCAACGATGGTTGCCACCAGATGTGTAGCTGGCGACGAATCCGGTGGTGGCCCCGCCGGCCATGAAGTTGCCGCCGCCGAAATTCACGGTACCCATGAAGGAACCCGTCACGGTGACGTTGCCGGCGGCATCGACGGCAAGCCCGATCCCGTAGTCGAAGGCCGAGTCGCCGAACCGCTTGCTCCACTGATGGCCGCCGCCGGGGCTGTACCGGGCCAGGAAGATGTCCTCGCTGCCGGCGCTCACCAGGGCGCCCCCTCCGAGATCAATCGAATTCGGAAAGTGGCCGGTCAGGTAGATGTCGTTGTTCGAGGCCGCCGCCGCTACCTCTTCCATGCTATCCCACCCGAGGCCGCCGAACGACTGCGCCCAGTCGAGGGTGCCGAAGGTGTCGTACTTCGCCAGGAAGATGTCCGAATCGCCGTTGCTCGTGAGGTGGAAGCCGCCGTAGTTCACCGTGTTACCGAACTCGCCGCCGACGATCACGTTGCCAGCGCCATCGACTGCGATGCCGTGGCCCTCGTCGTTGCCAAACGACGAGCCGTAGCTCCGGCTCCACATGTGCGTGCCGTCAAAGGAGAACTTGACCACGAAGATGTCACGCCCGCCGTTGCTGACCAGCGCGCCGCCACCGAACTCCACGATGTCCTCGAAATAGCCGGTGACAAAGATGCTCCCCGCGTTGTCCACCGCCACGTCGACGCCCTGGTCGCCGCCCGTGCTCCCGAAGCTCATGCTCCACAGGTGTGCGCCATACGGGTTGAACTTGACGAGGAAGATGTCTTCGTCGCCCGCGCTCACCAGGCCGCCGCCGAAATCGATGGTGCCCTCGAATGAGCCGGTCACGATGACATTGCCAGCGCCGTCAACGGCAACCGATCTCCCGACGTCGGCGCCAAGTTCCCCCCAGGCGTTGCTCCAGTAGGCGGCCATGGTGCCCGCGTGAACGGCCGGCACCGATAGAGCAAACGATGCAACGATGATTGCAAAAAGTACCAATCTCATAGTGCGGTCCCGTACTCCAAGTCGTGTTGATGTCACACTCCGCGTCGTCATTGTAATCGTGGTCCTTTCGCTACTTGATCAGAAGCATCTTGCGCGATTGTGTGGTACCGCCGTGGTTGATGCGCGCGAAGTAGACTCCCGAGGCGACGGCCGCGCCCTCCGCGTTGCGCCCGTGCCATTCGCTGGTGTAAGCGCCGGGCGTGCGGGCTTCGTGGTCGACGAGCGTTGTGACGTACGCGCCCAGCGCGTCGTACACGGCGACGGTCACGATGCCGGCAGACGGAATCGTGTAGCGAATCGTCGTCTGTGGATTGAACGGGTTGGGGTAGTTGCCGACGGAGAGTATGTATCGCTCCGGCGTGCCACCAACCCCGGTGGGCGAGGCCACCTTGGCCGGCGCGCCCTCGTTGCCGGCCTGGTCGGTCGCCGTAATGAAGTAATACGCGTACGGCGCGCCGCTGACGTCCAGAAATTCCGCGGGGGTGTTGTCGACTACGACCGCCGAACCGAAATTGTCGATATTGGCGCCATACACCGTGAAGTGCGCCAGATCGGGGTCTGAAGGCGCCGACCAGGACACGACGCCGGCGTTGATTGCCGCCGAAGCGGGAACGCCCGGCTCGAGGTTGTCGAGCGAATAGCCGCTGTCGGGTGCGGAGTCCCAGAACGTCGTCGGGGCTGCCGTCGACGCGCGCACGAAGAGGACGGACCAGAACTGGCCATCGGTCGTGGTGGAATCGGCCAGCGTACCGACGTCGATCCCGTATCCCGACTCGCCGTGTGCCGGGGCGGTGGCCAGATAGGTCCAGCCCGGGGGTGCGTTGTGTTGCCGGGCGACATCGATATCCAGTGCCGCCGATGATGACGGCGGGGTGTCGGCTCGACGATAGACATCGTAGCCGAGCACCGGTGTCGACGACGACGCGTCGTCGTGTCCGGAGCGATCGAAGCGGATCTTGATCTTCCGGCCCTGGTCGTTGCCGATGTCCGTGATCGACGTGATCAGCGGCTCGGCCGGCGGACCGAATTTGGCGATGAAGGCGTCGTTGGTGGTGGATGTTATCAGCCCGCCCCCGAAAGAGACCGACCCGAAGAAGTACCCGATTACAATCGGGTTTGCCGATGCGTCGATGGCCAGGCCGAGTGGATATATGTGAGCCGTCGCGTCGTAGGCGCCGCTCCACTGATGCTGACCGGTGGCGCTGTACTTGCCCAGCATGAGATCCGCGGCGCTGTCTTCGCCGATGGGGCCGCCGCCAAAGTCGACGGTGCCGTTGAACCAGGCGGCGAGGTACACATTGCCACGCGCGTCCACCGCCAGACCGCCGCTGTCTTCGCCATCAGCGCTGCCGAAGTCGCGGCTCCACTGGTGTGCGCCGCTTTCGTCATAGCTCGCCAGGTAGATATCGTTTACTCCGTCGGCGGTGAGAGTTGCGCCACCGAAGCTGGCGGTATCGCGAAACGTCCCCGTGGTCGCAATCGTGCCGTCGGCGCCGATGGCCACCGCTTCGGGCGAATCGTTGGACGCGCCGCCGAAGCGCTGACTCCACATGTGCGTGCCGGTTATCCCGTACCTGGCCAGGAATACGTCGAAGCTCCCCGCGCTCACCAGCCCACCACCACCAAAGTCAACGGTGCCGGCAAACTGACCGGTCACGACGATTCTTGACAACGCGTCGACGGCAAGGCCGTAGCCGATATCGTTGCCGGTCGATCCGAAGCGCTGGCTCCAACTGTGATTGCCCGCCGCGGTGTACTTCGCCACAAAGACATCTCCCGATCCCGCGCTCACCAGATTGCCGCCGCCAAAGTCAGCGGTGTTGCTGAACAGCCCGGTCATGACGACGTTCGCACCCGAATCGGTGGCGAGGTCGTTGGGCTGGTCGCCGCCCGTTCCGCCGAAGCGATAACTCCAGAGATGGACACCATTGGCGTCGTACTTCGCCAGAAAGATATCGCTGCCGCCGTTGCTGACCAGATTGCCACCGCCGAATGTCACCGTCAGGTTAAAGAAACCCGCGACGATCACGTTGCCGAGATAGTCGACGGTCACAGCGCGCCCCTGATCGTTGGACGTGCTTCCAAAGCGCATGCTCCACACATGCGCGCCCGTCGCGTTGTACTTGGCGACAAAGACGTCCTCGCTGCCGGCACTCACCAGATTGCCACCGCCGAAGTTGGCGGTTCCCTGAAAGCGGCCGGTCACGTACACGTTGCCGGACGCGTCCACAAAGACGTCCTCGGCGATGTCACTGGAAGTACCCCCGTGGCCGTAGCTCCAGAAGTGCGAAGGCGTACCCGCGCCCGACGAAGCTGCTGAGAGCAGCAGGACCGCCAGAATAAGTGTTCCCTGCAAGCGTTTCATGGTTGCCATCCCTTTCTTTAGCTACTTGACCAGCACGAGCTTGTGTACGCGTGCGGCTGTCCCGTGTTCGATGCGAGCGAAGTAAACGCCCGAGCCAATACTGTTGCCGGCACTGTTTCGTCCATCCCACGACACGCTGTACTCGCCAGCGGCGTGGGTGGCGCGATCGACTAGTGTGGCTATGCGCGCGCCGCGGGCGTCATAGATGGAAATGCGAAGCCGCCCGCTGACCGGCACGGTGAATGTGATGTTGGTGCGTGGATTGAATGGATTGGGATGTGCCGCGATGGACAATTCGTGTTTACCCGGCGTGTCCCCGACCCCCGTGGCCGTCGCGGTCGCACCGGGGACGCTCTCGTTGCCGGCGAAATCGGTGGCGGTCACGAAGTAGTAGGAATACGACGATCCCGACACGTTCAGTACGGTCGCAATCGATTGCCCCAGGGGTGTGGCACTCGAGGGGTCACCGGCATTGCTGCCGTAGATGGAGAAGTAGTCGAAGTCCGGTGCCGTGGATTCGTCCCAGGACAGGGTGCCCCCATTGTAGGTCACCGCGCCCGGCGCGGGTGGCGCCAGGTTGTCGAGCGAGTAGCCGCTGTCGGGGGCGGAGTCGAAGAAGATCGTGGGCGTATTGGTGGCAGCGCGGATGAGGAATACCGACTGGTACAAGCCGCCGGTGATCGTCGAGTCGCCGATCGTCGGCGCGAGGACGCTGTAGCTCGATTCGCCGTGCGCGGGAGCCGATGCGAGGAACGTCCATCCCTCCATGGCGAACGGGCCGGGACCGGCGGAAGCGACGAGCGCCGGAGCCGGGTCATCGCGGCGATAGACCTCGTAGGTTGTAACCTGCGCGGGTGATCCGGCATCGTCGTGCACCGAGCGATCGAAGCTGATTTGGACTTCGCGTCCCTCGTCATTGCCCACATCGGTAATGGCGGTAATGGACGGGTTCGCCAGGCCGTCGGCAAGACGGGCGACGAAGATGTCGTCGCCGCCAAACGGCGATACCGGCCCGCTGCCGAAGTCGATGGTGCTGTCGTAGTACCCCATGATGACGGCGCCACCACGGGCATCGGCTGCGATCTGCCAGCCGTGTTCATCGCCGGCGGTGCCGAATTGAGTGTCGGCCTGGTAGGTGCCGGCCGGGTCTAACTCAGCGACGAAGATGTCGGCGTTGCCAGGCGAGGTTCGAAGGCCGCCGCCGAAGTCCACGGAGACGTAGAACCGCCCGATCACGACGATGTTGCCCGAAGGGAGGCGATCCAGGGCGAAGCCGCGATCGTCACTTGTATTGCCGAAATGCCGGCTCCAGAGGTGCGCGCCGGCGGACGTGTAGCCCGCCACAATGATGTCGAGAGATCCGGCGCTGACGAGAGCCCCGCCACCGAAATCGACGGTGTTCGAGAACGCGCCGGTGATGCAGATGTCACCGGACGGACCGACCGATACGCCTTCCATCGATTCGGTTCCGGTGCCGCCCCACGCGTTGCTCCACAGGTGACCCCCGCTTGCGTCGTACCTGGCGAGCACGATATCCAACTGGCCGGCGCTGGTGAGATTGCCGCCGCCGAAATTGACCGTGTTTGAGAATATGCCGCCAAGAACGATATCGCCGTTGGTGTCGGTTGCCAGTTCGATGCCCACGTCGGACCCGGTGCCACCGAAACGCTGGCTCCACTGGTGCGTGCCGTTGTTGTCGTAGCGGACAAGGAACATGTCGACCTGGCCGGCGCTCGCAAGCCCTCCGCCGCCGAAGTCGACGGTATTCTGGAAGCCGCCGGTCACGATGACATTGCCGTCGGAATCGATCGTCACCGCTCTGGCGTAGTCCTGCACGGTGCTCCCGGCGAACCGATTCCAGCGGAAGGTGCCACTCGCGTTGAACGCCGCCACGAACATGTCCGAGAGGCCGGCGCTGACCGCGCTGCCGCCGCCGAAGTTGATGGCTCCGCGGAATTCGCCCGCGATGACCACGTTGCCCGACCCGTCAACGGCGATTGCATCGACGATATCGACGTCGGCGTCACCGAAGCGCTTGCTCCAGATGTGGGTGCCGTCGGGCGCGTACTTGACGAGGAAGACGTCCCGTTCTCCCGCGCTGACGAGATTGCCGCCGCCAAAGTTGACGGTGCCCTGGAAGGAGCCAGTTGCGTACACGTTGCCGAACCCGTCGAGGGCCACACCGCCGACCTGGTCGAAGGCGGTGTCGCCCAGGCCCTTGCTCCAGAAATTGAAGGTCTGGGCGGCGGAGGGTTCCGGTACCACCGCGGCGCATGCCGCCAGCAGCCATATAACGGCTTGAGTTACATAGTGTTTCATGGTCACACCGTTCGTTCCTGTGCAGAAGGACTGTGGTCTCACGAAGCCGCCGGCGGCCGGAGGCCCCATCGATACTTGTCAGCGTTTTTGAACCGCAAAAGCGGCCAACAAAAATGCGAATGTGCGGTGACCGGCGTGGCGCCGCCCGGGCGCATTGCCGCCCGGCCGGGTTCTTGCTATATTCTGCGGGTAACGGCGCCTGAAGGGTATGGGGGCGAACTGGTCTCGACGGGGGAGATGGGCGTACCGGTTGCGTGTCGAGCAATGTCACCAGAGCTCGTTAATCTTCGTGACAAACCTGTAAGTGTCGACAATAACGTCGCACTGGCTGCCTAACTAGCTAAGCTAGGGTAGGCTCCCGTCCCCACCGGCTGGGTCTCCAGGGCCGGTGAGTGGGCGTCATATCCTGGGGGCTGGCGTGGCGGCACCGCTCGGGGCCAAAGCGCGAGAACCTACCGGGCTGGTCTCCGATGCATTGTGTTCGCGGTGGGCACGGAGATGAGATTACATCGCGGACTACACACGTAGTAACCGTTGCGGCTGCTTCTTCGGACGCGGGTTCGATTCCCGCCGCCTCCACCAACCCATGCACACTAACAGTGTGCCATGGGTCGGCTCTGAGCTTCGCTTCGCTCGCCGCCGCCTCCACCAACCCATGCACACTAACAGTGTGCCATGGGTCGGCTCTGAGCTTCGCTTCGCTCGCCGCCGCCTCCACCAACCCATGCACACTAACAGTGTGCCATGGGTCGGCTCTGAGCTTCGCTTCGCTCGCCGCCGCCTCCACCAACCCATGCTCGTGTAAGACACGAGCCACTAGTCGGCTCTGAGCAGCGCGCTTCGCGCGCTAGCCACCGCCTCCACTACCACGTCTAACCCAGGCGCTTCTTGATTCTGGCATATTCAGCGCTCATGCCCTCGGCGCGTGACCAGCGTGCGATCTCGCGGAGATCGACCTTCCGGGCCTGGGCGACAAGCACGGCCTGCTCGAGGCTCTGCAGGTCGTTCCAGTGGTAGTAGGCGGCGAGGCGATCTTTGACGCAGTCGGTTGGTGACAGGATTCGCAGCAGGCCAGTCGAAAACGCCATCTCATCGATATGTCCCACGGGTTCCTTGCCCACCGCGGGAGGTCCGGTCGGAAACTCAACGAGATAATCTGTTTCCGCGTGTTGGTAATATCGGTTCTCCGGAACGAACCCGATTTCGCGCATCGCTGCACGAATCTCGCTGATGGTGGCGAAACGGGTGTCGATGAAGTCGAGATCCTGCGAGACGTACTTGCCCTCGCTGTAAATGGTCACACACGATCCGCCCGATAGCACCACGTCGATGCCGCGGGCACGCAGGTGGCTGGCAATGTACGCGGCCAGCTCACCGACGGACATTCTCGCAATCGACTTCAAAGGGGCTTCCCACGCCGCCTCGGTCTACGGCGGACCATCGTGAGCTTCTCTCGTACGTCGTCCGGATAGAACTGCAGCGTTTTCTCCAGCAGGGAGCGAAGTTCGTCGATCATCGGGTAGCGAGGATTGAATGAAAACAGGCGAGTTCGTCCTGCGAGCCGGCTCACCAAGACGCCGCCGCGCTCCAGCTTCTCGAGCTGCCTTTGTATCGGGGCGACGTCGGTGTCAAAGAACCGCGCGATTTCCCGCGCGTATCCCTGATCGCGTGAGATCAGAAACATCAGGACCTTTTCGCTGCTGGCGGAACCCAGGATCGCTTCGAGCATTGTGACCTCAATTGTGGGCTATATGACCTACTATAAAGGTCATTATAGGTCGAGTTCGGCATTCGTGCAAGGCCAGGATTCTCCGTTCTCCCGGGCCGACCGTTCGGGCTTCCCGATGCACGCGGAAAGCACTATCCTGTAGACCCCGGAACGTCGGAGCAACAGGGCCGCGGCAGCACCAAGGGAGCACTCATGGACTTCATGTTTCCGAGAGCCAGGATTCCGTATGGCACGTGGGGGAGCAGCTACTTTCCCGCCTGGCAGACCTCGCCCCTGGCCGAGGTCAACATCGGCCAGTTCGCCGGCGAAGCGGCCAACCGCATCCTCGGCAAGCGCAAGGTGGCCACGGACCAGCTGGACTTTCTCGTCATCGGCTCGACCATCCCCTGGCACTGGAAATTCTGGACCGCACCGCTCGTGTCCAGTTGCATGGGCCGGCGCCTGCCCGGCTATCACGTCGAGCAGGCCTGCGCGACCGGTTTGCAGGCCACGCTCCTCGGCGCCGGGGAAGTCCAGAACGGCGCCCACGATGTGGTGGGGGTTCTCACCTTCGACCGCACCAGCGATTCGCCGGTCGGCGTGTTTCCGGAACGCCGCTCCTATGAGCGGACGCAGGCGATCAGCGACGTGTGGGACAACTTCGGTTTCGATCCCGCCACCGGCAACGCCATGATCA
>JAOUHG010000016.1 GCA_029865265.1 Candidatus Krumholzibacteriia bacterium
GCCGTGCGCGACCAGCTGGTAGTCGTAGCGAGTTCCCGGTTCCACCGAACGGTCGACGTAGTCGTGCTGGTTCCCGGGGAGCATCCCGTCGCCCAGCGCGCGCAGTTCTCCCGATCCGACCGCGCGCAACAGCTCGAAGCCCGCGAGCCCCTCGTCGGACCACGTCTCCCATTCCAGGTGCACCGCCCCATCTGCCACGCGCGGCTCAAAACTCGTAATCGCCACCGGCACCGGGTTGTCGCTGGGCAGGTACCAGTGTTCCTGGTGCTCCTTGCCATCGATGCCGGTCGACGGATCGTTGTCGAGATCGAACCACAGGCCGTAATATGCCTGCGCCGCGCGCTGCACGTTCGAAAAGTCGCCACGCGGTGTCACCACCAGCGCAAAGCTGAACTGAACGGTCTCCCCCGGGGCGATCGACGCAAACGGACCAACGGCGATGAGCGATCGATAGTCGCGCGGAACCACCGCGTCGCGCTCGATGGTGCCACTGGAGAGAAGTTCATAGCGCTCGAAGTCATTGGTGGGGTCGCCGCCGTCCTCATACGATGCGTTCCCCGAGAAATTCGCGTACATCGATGCGCCAACCTCCGGAGGCGCGTTGGTCCCGGACGGATCGGTGGGGTGATCGAGAACCACGATGCCGCAGTAGCCGGGCGCCTGCCCGCCGTCTCCATCCGCGTCGTACCAGTAGGCGAAGTCGTACAACTGCGTACCGTGCACGCCGTGGTCGACCAGGATGTCGCCCGCGAAGGCGGTGGCGTCGTCCTCCCAGTAGTTCGGTGTGTCGAGGTGGCCCACGTCGCCGTCGGCGAACACGCCGATGTAGGCGTCCTCGACGGTTGCGTTGCCGGTGTTGGTAATCCAGAGGGTGAAACCCACGAAGTCGTCGTAGTCGGGGTGGCTGAACTGGTAACTCTCCTCTCGCACCTCGAGGTGCAGGGGGCGATGCTCGGGGAAGATCGCGATAGCCGCGGGCTCGTCGTCGCGGAAACGCCGGCTCAGCATCTGGTCGGAGATGGCGGCGTAGTCCTCGTCAATCAAGCCGTCGAAATCGTTGTCGAGACCGTCCAGCGGGTCTTCGTCCGTCACGCCGTCGCCATCGTCGTTCGCATTCGCGGCCGGCACGCGTGCGCCACCGGTGGCGCCAAACGCGCTCTCGTAGACAATCTCGACGGGGAGCGGGGACGGCCGGAACTCGGGTGTGAAAGCGGAAGTGGAAACACTGGGGACACCGCCCACCACTCCCCCCACCCACAATCCGCCGAGAAACAGGTATTCGACCCCGGACCCGCCGGGCCACTGGGCGGAGGGGGCGGTGGAAAACGTGCTGCCGGACCCGGGTGCCGAGCCGATGGCCCCCCAGTTGGAGGCATGCACCCACAGGTTGCCCACGTCGTGGACGGGTGAACCATCCAGGATCAGGGTCCGTTGCGGGCCGGGGCCATCCTTGGCTACGTGCATTGGTTCCCGCGCCAACGCGGCCATCGAAAGCGCAAGCAGGACCATCAGTGGAAAAGTCGTCAGAAGGAAACGCCTGAGGTAATTCATGGCAGGCTCCTTAGGTTCGGGCCATCGAGGGACAGGCTGGGGATACCTGCGCCTATCACTGTGTGGGATTGCAATTGTACTCCCATCCTCCGCACCCGTCAAACGCACCACAACCGTTGCGGACCCATGCCATTATTGGGTATCTTGTTGGGGTCCCAACCGATTGAAGCCAAATGAGTATTCACGCCGCCACCGTTGAAGAAACCTACCGCCTCATGGCGCAGAAGCTCTCGCGCGTGGTGCCGGACGTGGAACTGCGCGCCAAGGCCGAGCTCGTCTTCCAGATCAACCAGCTCAAGGAAGAGCGCGGTGCCATCATCCTGGGCCACAACTACATGGAGCCCGCGCTGTACCACACCGTGCCCGACGTGGTGGGTGACTCCCTGGAACTCGCGCGGCGCGCGGCGCAAACCGACCGCGACCCCATCGTGTTCTGCGGCGTTCGCTTCATGGCCGAGACCGCCAAGATCCTCAATCCCGACAAGACCGTTCTGCTGCCGGCGAAGGTGGCGGGCTGCTCGCTGGCGGCCAGCATCACCGCCGAGGACGTGCGCGAACTGCGTCGCCAGTACCCGGGTGTGCCGGTGGTGACGTACGTCAACTGCTACGCGGACGTCAAAGCCGAAACCGACGTGTGCTGCACCTCGAGCAACGCGGCGCGCGTGGTGGAGGCGCTGGGCGCGGACTGCATCATCTTCCTCCCCGACGAGTACCTGGCGCAGAACGTGGCCCGCGAGACGGGCCGCCAGGTGATTTTTCCCACCAAAGAGCCGAAGTCGGCGGAGGCACGCGCGGCCGCGCCGGACAACCTGCACTACCACCTGGTGGGCTGGCACGGCCGCTGCGAGGTGCATGAGAAGTTCACCGTGGATGACATCGTCGCGGTGCGAAAGCAGTTCCCCGACGTGGTGGTGCTGGCGCACCCCGAGTGCAGCGCCGAGGTGGTGGAGGCCTCTGACTTCTCCGGCAGCACGTCGCGCATGATCGACTTCGTCAAGCGCTCCCGGGCGCCGCGCTACCTGTTGCTCACCGAGTGCAGCATGGGCGACAACATCATCGCGGAGAACCCGGACAAGGAAACCCTGCGCCTGTGCAGCGTTCGCTGCCCGCACATGAACGAGATCACCCTGGAGGACACGCTCGCATCACTCCAGGAGAACCGCTACGTCATCGAGGTCCCCGAGGAGATCCGCGTGCGCGCAAGACGCGCGGTCGATCGCATGCTGGAGATCGGCTAGCGCCCATGCGTCGCAAGGCGTCGATTGCGGTCATTGTCATCGTCGCCGTGCTGGCGCTGGTAAAGCTGACGCTGCTGCGTAACCCGGGACAGGGTGGCGCCGCGCGGTCTTCCGGCAACAACGACGCGGCCGGTCCCGCCGTCACCGCGACGGTGGTGGCCAGCGAGCGCCTGGCCGACCGCGTCACCTCGGTGGGCACCATCCTGCCCAACGAAGAGGTCGACATCCGCAGCGAGATTGCGGGGCGTATCGTATCGATCCGCTTCGACGAGGGAACGCGGGTGGAGAAGGGCCAACTGCTGGTGGAGATCAACGACTCCGAGCTGCGCGCGCAACTGGCCCGTGCCGAGTCGCGCCTGGCCATTGCGCGCGACGAGGCCAACCGCCAGAAGCAGCTCTTCGACCAGACCCTCACCAGCGAGCGCGAATACACCAACGCCGTCAACGAGGCCGACGTTGCCTCCGCCGAGGTGGCGCTGATCCGCGCCCAGCTGGCGAAAACCGAGATTCGCGCCCCCTTTGCGGGCGTGCTGGGGCTGCGCGAGGTCAGCGAGGGCAGCTATGTCTCCCCCGCCGCGCTCATCACCACGCTACGCGACGTTTCCACCATGAAGATCGACTTCACCGTGCCGGAACGGTACGCGGGCCGCGTCGCCCCGGGTGATCGCGTGGAGTTCCGCATCCAGGGATCGACGCGCGTCTTCACCGCCAGCGTGTTCGCGCTGGAGGGGGGCATCGACGAGACCACGCGCACCTTGCGCGTGCGTGCCCGCGCACCCAACCCGGACGGAAGCCTGGTGCCCGGCGCCTTCGCCGACGTCACCGTCCCGCTGGTGGAGCGCGAGACGCTCACCATTCCCGCCTACGCGCTGATTCCCCAGCTCAAGGGGCACACCGTCTTCACCTACCGCGGCGGCCGCGCGGAATCGCGCGCCGTCGAGGTCGGGACACGCACCGACGAACGCGTGGAAATCATTGCCGGGCTCGCCCCCGGCGACACCGTGATCACCTCGGCAATCCTGCAGCTCAAGCCGGGCATGCCGGTGCAGTTGTCCAACGTGCACTGACGACGCCGTGAGCCTCTCCACCACCTGCATCCAGCGCCCGGTTCTGACGATCGTCCTCGCCATCACCATCGTCATCTTCGGCGTCATCGGCTTCACCTACCTGGGTGTGCGCGAGTACCCCAACGTGGATCCCGCCGTCATCACGGTGCGCACCGAGTACACCGGCAGCAACGCGGACGTGATTGACTCGCAGATCACGCAGCCGCTCGAAGAGGACATCAGCAGTGTGCCCGGCATCCGCTACATGAGTTCGGTGAGCCGCGAGGGGCGCAGCGACATCACCATCGAGTTCAACCTGAGCGTCGACCTCGAGGCGGCCGCCAACGACGTGCGCGACAAGGTGGCGGGCGCAGTGGGCGGGCTTCCCCCGGACGTCGACCTGCCCCGCGTATCCAAGGCGGACGCCGATGCAACCCCCATCGTGGTGGCGAGTGTCTCCAGCCCCACCCGCGATCTCATGGAGCTGTCCAACATCGCCGAGAAGGTCTTCAAGGAACGGCTGCAGACCATCCCGGGTGTGAGCGAGGTGCGCATCTACGGCGAGAAGCGCTACGCCATGCGCCTGTGGATGGACCCGCTCAAGATGGCCGCGCACGGCGTGACCCCGCTCGACGTGCGCACGGCACTGAACGCCGAGAACGTGGAACTTCCCTCCGGGCGCATCGAAGGAGCCACCGTCGAGCTGCCGGTGCGTACGCTCAGCCGCCTGGAGACACCGGAGCAGTTCAACCGCCTCATCATCCGCGAGAGCGGCGGCAAGCTATTGCGTTTAAGCGACATAGGCGCCGCAGAACTGGGCCCGGAAGAAGAGCGGCGGCTGTCCATGGGACTCACCGGTCCGCGCGTGGCGGTGGCCGTGGTGCCGCAGCCCGGGTCGAATCACATCGCGATCACCGACGAGTTCTATCGCCGCCTGGAACAGTTGCAGCGGGACATCCCCGACGACGTCGTCGTCGGCGTGGCGTGGGACACCACCCGCTACATCCGCAAGTCGATCGCCGAGGTGCGCCAGACCATCCTGGTGGCGTTCGTTCTGGTGGTGATGATCATTTTTCTGTTCCTGCGCGATGTTCGCACCACGCTCATTCCCGTGCTCGCCATTCCCATTTCGTTGATCGGCGTGTTCTTCGTGATGTTCCTGGCCGGTTTCTCCATCAACGTACTCACCCTGCTGGGGCTGGTGCTGGCCATCGGGCTGGTGGTGGACGACGCCATCGTCATGCTGGAGAACATCTACGCCAAGATCGAGGCGGGCATGGACCCCATCGCGGCAGGCTTCAAAGGGTCGCGCGAGGTGTTCTTTGCCATCATCGCCACCACCGTGGCCCTGGTGGCGGTGTTCATGCCCATCGTGTTTCTGCAGGGGCTCACCGGGCGCCTGTTCAAGGAGTTCGGCATCGTGATCGGTGGTGCGGTGGTGATCTCGTCGTTCGTGGCGCTTACCCTCACCCCCATGCTGGCATCGCACATTCTCAAGCCGCACGCAAAGCACAGCCCGTTCTACCGCGCCACCGAGCCGTTCTTCGTGCGCCTCAATGCCGCGTACCGCCGCTCACTGACGGCGTTCATGCGCCGGCGCTGGCTGGGGATCGCCTTCATCCTGGCTTCCGCGGGGCTGATGGTGCTGTTCTTCCAGACACTCCCGCGCGAACTGGCGCCGCTGGAGGACCGCAGCCGCCTGCGCGTCACCGCCACCGGCGCCGAGGGGACGTCGTTCGAACGCATGGCCGCGTACATGGACGACGTGATCGAACTGATTCGCAGCGATGTACCGGAAGCGGACGTGGTGCTCGCGAACACCTCGGGGTTCGCCGGCGGCGCCAACGCGGGCAACGCCACCATCGCGCTGATTCCGCCCGAGCAGCGCGGGCGCTCGCAGCAGGAAATCGCCGATGCGCTCACCTCGTCGCTGCGCAGGCTCAGCGACGCGCGCACCTTCGTCACCCAGGAGCAAACGATAAGTGTGGGCGGCGGTATCGCGCGTTTCGGGCTGCCGGTGCAGTACGTGCTGGAGGCCCCCACCATCGAGAAGCTCAAAGAGGCACTGCCGGTCTTCCAGGAGGAGGCGAGCAACCACCCCGCATTCAGCGTGGTGGACGTGAACCTCAAGTTCAACAAACCCGAGCTGCTGGTAGAGATCGACCGCGAGCGCGCTCGCTCGCTGGGCGTCTCGGTGGCCGACGTGGCGCAGACGCTGCAGCTCGCATTCAGTGGCCAGCGCTACGGGTATTTCATCCGGGACGGCAAACAGTACCAGGTGATCGGCCAGCTGCGGCGCAGCGACCGCGACGAACCGCTCGACCTGGCGTCGGTGTACGTGCGCAGCCGCAACGGCCAACTCATCCAGCTCGACAACGTCATCAACTACTCGGAGTCGTCCAACCCCCCGCAGTTGTTCCGCTACAACCGCTACGTCTCCGCCACGGTCTCGGCCGGGCTCAACCCGGGCTACACGCTGGCCGACGGCATCGCCGCCATGCACGAGATATCAGATAGCGTGCTGGACGAGTCGTTCTCCAGCGATCTGGGCGGTGCCGCGCGCGACTTCTCGGAGAGCTCGTCGAGCCTCCTGTTCGTGTTCATCTTTGCGCTCGTGCTCACCTACCTGGTGCTGGCGGCGCAGTTCGAGAGCTTCCGCGACCCGTTGATGATCATGCTCACGGTGCCACTGGCGGTGGCGGGGGCACTCCTGTCGCTGTGGTACTTCAACCAGACCATCAACATCTTCAGCCAGATCGGCATGATCATGCTCATCGGCCTGGTCAGCAAGAACGGCATCCTGCTGGTGGAGTTCGCCAACCAGCGCAAGAACGCCGGGCTGTCGGTGATGGACGCGGCCGTCGACGCGGCCGCCGCACGCTTCCGCCCCATCCTCATGACCAGCCTCTCCACCATCCTGGGCATCCTGCCGGTGGCGCTGGGTCTGGGCGCGGGCGGCGAGAGCCGCGTGTCGATGGGTGTCGCGGTGGTGGGCGGAATGATCTTCGCCAGCGGCCTCACCCTGTTCGTGATCCCGGTGGTGTACTCCTACCTGTCGAAGGAGAAGGCGGCGGCCCCGCTCAGCGCCGCCGCCGCGCGCGAACTGGAATCGGCCTAGAGGCGCCAGGCAACAATGAAATGCGGATCGCAACGCAAAGGGCGCCCGGGTTGAACCCGGACGCCCTTCGTGCATTGCATTGCGATTCGACGCCCTACTTCAAGAGCGTCATTTTGCGCGACTCGGACTTGCCGCCCGCCGTCAGGCGGCAGAAGTACACGCCGGAGCTCATGGTGTTGCCGCGCGCGTCACGGCCGTCCCAGGTGACATCGTTGGCGCCGGCGGAGCGGACTTCGTCCACCAGCGTGCGCACCAGCGCGCCGTTCGCATCGTAGATCGCGATGGTCACGTGCTCGCGCGCCTCCAGCGTGAACTGGATGGACGTGGTCGGGTTGAACGGGTTGGGAATGTTCTGCGCGAGGCGCGTGGCCACCGGGGTGTCCCCCGCCGCCGTCGGCGCCTTCACCCGGAACACGCCGAGGGCGGTGTTCCAGCGCCCGTCCTCGGCGCCCTGGCTGCCGACACTCGCGTTGCCGCGCGTGCCCGCGTACTCGTTGAACACCCAGAAGTCCGACTCGCCCACCGGGCACAGCGCCAGACCGCTGTAGTCGCCCCAGCGGTTGCGCGGCCCGCTGAAGAAGCGCTTGTAGAAGTCGACCCCGGCGTGCAGCGTGCCGGTTCCGCTCACCGTGCCCGCCGGGTCGCCGGCGAGGCGGGTGGTGTAATACGCACCGGGGTAGATGGCTGCATTGGACGCGGCGAACCCGATGGCCATGTTGAGGTCGCAGTCGACCATCACCGACGGGAAGAACGTGTGTGTCCCCGCGCCGAGGTCCTCGGCACCCACGTTGCCCTGGTCCGCGGTGGTGATCACGGCCGGGTTGACCGTGCTCAGCCGCCACCAGTGCGCCGTGGTCTGTCCGGCATCCGCACCCGCGGGCGGCACCACCACCGCGCACATGTACAGGTTCCGGTCGCGCCACACCGCGTTGAGCGCGCGACGGTCGTTGGTCTCGATGGTGTACGCGCTGCCCAACTGCGGCGCATCCGGCTGGGCGAGGGCGGTGTTGTCCACGTTGCCCACCGAGAACTGGTGGAAGTTGAAGTTCGGCGTGCCGAGCGGATCGGTGACCTGAATGATGTCGAGATACTCGTTCAAGCCGTCGCTCAGCCCGCCATAACTCACCAGGAAGGTGCCCAGCGGGTTGCCATCGAAGCCGTTGCCCGGCGCGCCGAACATGTGCGCGGGCTGCGTGGTCTGCGCGAAGCCCGACTGCCCCACCGCCGCGTACGCGTCGTACAGCGCAAAGGACAGCGCGTTGTTGGGGCCGGAGTAGGCGCCGGTCTTGGGAATGATCCACAGGAGGGACGCGCCGAAGCTGCCGCCCGCGCCCAGGAACGCGAACATGTTGTTGGTGATGTAGATGGCCTTGTCGTCCACCGCCAGTCCCGGGTAGTCCGCCCAGCGGTCGAGGCCGCCGACGTTGACCTTCGAGTCGATGGCGTGGAACCAGAAGCCGTTGTCCGGATTGGAGTCCTTGGAGACCGCCACCAGGATGCGCGACTGGTTGGACGGATTGCCCGACGCCGTGTCCCAGCGTTCCAGCGTGATCACGACGAAGCGCTGCGCGTACTGGTCGTAGATCACCTTGGGGTCGAAGGTGGCCGTTCCCAGCGTCGTACCCGGGCCCGGGTTGGGCGCCGGCGCCGGTAACGCGGAGAAGAAACCCTTCAAGTCGTCGAGAAAGTCGGGCGTGTCGCTCATGGCCGCCTTGCGGCGCCATTCGATGAGGCAGTTGCCGATATTGATCACCTGCGTTGGGCCGGCCGCGCAGTGTGGATCCGGCGGGATGAAGAACGTCCCGTTGTAGGTCCCGTTGGTCACATAGTTGAACCCCTCGACCGCGGGGGCCGAGAGCGGCGGCGCACCGAAGGGCCCCGGGCCGGCCTTGGGGACCAGGGTGGCCGACGGCGGAATGGTGGTCGGGGTGACGTCGCTGACGTGGACACCGGAGCCGGCCGACGGCACCGGGACATCGCTGATGCGGACGGTGGTTGCAAAGGCAGTGCCCACGAGACATCCCGCCGTCAACACGGCGGCTGCAAGGGCGTAGAGCGTTCGGGATTGCATTCCGAATTCCTCCTGATGGGCTGATGGATGCTAGCGCGTACTGGCTATCGGCTGGCGAGGATTTCCGTAATGTTACCACGATTTTGGCTCTCATTGCCACCGCAAGGGGTCAAAAAAAGGGGCGCCCGCGCGATGCGGACGCCCCCTTCTGGATCGTGAAAAGACGATGAACGCTCTACTTCAGCATCACCATCTTCTTGGATTCGGTGTGTGATCCGGCACGCAGGCGGTAGAAGTACACGCCCGAGCCCACGGTGACGCCCGCGTCGTCGCGGCCGTCCCACTGCACGTCATGAGAACCCGAACCGCGGGTCTCGTCCACCAGCGTGCGCACCAGGCGGCCGTTCGCGTCGTAGACGGAAACGGTCACATGCTCGCGCGACGCCAGGGTGAAGTTGATCATGGTGGTCGGGTTGAACGGGTTGGGCGTGTTCTGGCCCAGCGACACCGCCATCTTCGGAACCTTGACTTCCTCGACCGGCGAGAGGAACTCACCGTCGGCGTCCGCGATTCCAATCTGATAGCGATACGTGTTGCCGGCCACGACGCCGCGGTCGGTGTACACGAAGCCGGTGCCATCGGCACCGAAGAGCATGTCGACGAACTCCATCTCGCCGCTTCCCACCGCGCGGTACACGTTGACCGCCTCGACACCGATGTCGGAGCGGAACGTGCTGCGGAGGGTGACCTCGCCGTCGCTATAACGAGCGCTGAACGACGTGATCGCCACGGAGACGACCTGGCACATGGAGAACTCGCCCACCTTGGTGCACCAGCGACCGTCCTCGGTGACACCGCCGACGGTGGTCGGCGTGCCGCGCGTGCACGCGTACTGGTTGAACACCCAGAAGGATGCTTCGGTGGTCGGGCACAGCGACAGGCCGGTGTAGTCGCCCCAGCGGTTGCGGGCCGCCGGGTTGTTGCTGAAGGTGCGAACGTACCAGTCCGTGCCCAACGCGAGCACGGCGGTGTTCTGGATGGTTCCGGGCGCATCACCCAGCGCACGCAGCGCATAGTACGCGCCGCAGTAGATGCTCTGGTTCGAGGCCGCAAAACCGATCGCCATGTTGTCGCAGCGATCCACCATCACCGACGGGAAGAAGGTGTACGTGGCCACGCCGAGATCCTCGGCGCCCACGTCACCCTGGTCCGCAACGGAAAGGGCGCCCAGGTTCATGGTGTTGACCCTCCACCAGTGCGCCGTCTCGAAGCCGGCGTCGATGCCCGCAGGCGGGAGCAGCGTGGCGCACATGTAGAGGTTGTTGTTGCGCCACACCGCATTGAGCGCGCGGCGGTCGTTGGTCTCGATGCGGCGCGCGGTGCCCAGCTGCAGCGCATCGCCGAACGCAGCCGCCGTGTTGTCGATGTTGCCGACGAACAGCTGCTGGAAGCTGAACACCGGTCCCGCGATGGGGGTGTCGACGCGGATGATGTCGATGTACTCGTTGGTCCCGTCGGTGAGACCCGAGTAGCTCACCAGGAACGTGCCCACGTTGGCCGGCTCGGGGCCGTACATGTGCGCGGGCTGCGTGGTGGTGGCCAGACCCGGCTGACCGACCGCCCCGTACGGATCATAGATGGCCGAAACGATGCTGCCGTTGGGGCCGGCATACGTCGCGGGCTTGTCGATGATCCACAGGCGCACGCCGCCGAACGATCCCGCCGCGCTGAACATGTTGGCGCACACGTAGACCGCGTCGTCATCCACCGCAAAGCCGGGATAGTCCGCCCAGCGGGGCAGGCCGCCGATGGTGGTGAGCGAGTTGATCGAGTGCAGCCACCAGCCCGCGTTCGGGTCGTGGGTCTTCGATACGGCGATGAGAATGCGTGAGTCAAGCGCCGGGCTGGTGACGCGCTCCAACGTGACAACGATGAAGCGGTCCCGGTACTGGTCGTAGATCACCTTCGGGTCGAAGGTCTGCGTTCCCAGTCCACCCGGAACGCCGGCGAAGAAGCCGGCCAGGCTGTTCTGGTACTGCAGGATGGCGGGATTGGCCTTGGTGCGCCACTCGATGCCGACGTTCACCACGTTGATCACGTGCTCGAGGCCGGCTGCGGCGTGCGGATCGGGCGGAATGAAGATCGACCCGGTGTAAGGGATGGACGTGTCGAAATTCCAGCAATCGACCGGCGGAAAGAGCAGGCCAGGTGTGAGCATGATTCCGGGGGGAACCTTCTCGGCAACAGGGCCCGTCGCCACCGCTTCCATCGAGCGAAGCGTGGTGTCGTCAATCGACGGCTCGGGTGTTTCGATGGTTACCTTTGCCGACGCGGCCGCGCTGGCAATCACGAAGACGGAGAAAACGAGAAGAGACAATAACCGAGGGTATCGCATGCGCATGTCGCGAACCTCCGCGGTTGGGCGTGCACTACTTGGAGGCCACAGGTTCGGGGCCCCGGGGAGGAATAGACAGCGATTTATACCACAGAAATGACCGTATTTCAAGGGGCAGACCCGCCGCGGGGCCGTCGCCCGTGTGCGGACGCCCTTCACCCGGTCAGAGACAGGAACTCGGTGGCCATCTTCGGGCCCGCCCCCGCGTCCTCGTGCTTGAAGAACACGAAGGCGTTGTTCCACTTCTGCCCCACCACCCACTTCCGCCACTCCTGGAGTTCGGCGGTGGTGTAGTCCGGGCGGCGCAGGCGCAGGTAGCCCCAGTCCGCGGTGCTCACCAGGGGAACCTCCAGGTCGTCCTCGGCATCGGCCAGGCACAAGGCGACGTTGTGTTCACGCAGTAACGAGAAGACGGGTTCCTCGAACCACGTGCTGTGGCGGAACTCGAACGCGACCGGGATCTTGTCGGGCAGCGCTTCCAGGAAGGCGCCCAGACGCTCGAGGTCCTGTTTGAAATTGGGCGGGAGCTGGAAGAACACCACGCCCAGCTTCTCCCCCATCTCCCCCACCGCGTCCATCAGGTAGTCGGTCTCCTCCCCGGCGTTCTTCAGGCGCTTCATGTGGGAGATCTTCTGCGAGGCCTTCACGGCAAAGCGGAAATTGGCCGGCACCTGTTCCGCCCAGGTGGCGAGCTGCTCGCGTTTGGGAAGCCGGTAGAAGGTGTTGTTGATCTCCACCGACGGGAGTTTGCTGCCGTAGAAGGCGAGCATCTCGTCGTTGGGCATCTTCTCGGGGTAGAAATACCCCTTCCATTCCTTGTACGAATATCCGCTGGTTCCGGCGTAGAGGTTCATGGCGGCTCCTTCTATAATGTCATTATGGCCCGTTCCTCCCAGGTTGTTCAAGTCGGCAAGCGCAAGATCGAGCTGTCGAACCTGAAGAAGGTGCTCTGGCCCGAGGACGGCGTCCTCAAGGCCGAGCTCATTCAATACTACCTCACCATCGCGCCCACCATCCTGGCGCACATCCAGGGGCGGCCGCTCTCACTGGTGCGCTTCCCCGACGGGATTCACGGCGAGACCTTCTTTCAGAAGAACCTCCCGGACTGGACCCCGGACTGGATCGAGAGCGCGGACATCGGCGACGCGAAGAAATCCATCCGTTACTTCGTGCCCACCGAGGCGGCGTCGCTGGTGTGGCTGGCCAACCTGGCGTGCATCGAGATGCACCAGATGCACTGCCGTGTGAAGAGCCGCGACAACCCGGACTACTTCGTGTTCGACATCGACCCGCCGGACGGCACGCCGTGGGAGCTGATTGCAGACACCGGGCTCAAACTGCGCGAGGTGATCGAAGCGCACGGCTACCACACGTTTGTGAAAACGACGGGGCGCAAAGGACTGCATGTGGTGTCGCCCATCGAACCGAAGTGGGACTTCGATACAGTGTTCGCCGCCACGCAAGCCATCGCGAAGCCGTTCGTGGCGGCGAATGCAAAGACGTGCACGCTGCGCATCCAGAAGAATCAGCGCGACGACAAGATCTTGATCGACATTTACCGCAACCGCCCGTCGCAGACCATCGTGAGCGCGTACAGCGTGCGCGGGTTGCCCGGCGCCACGGTGTCGATGCCGCTGCGCTGGGAGCAGCTGCACGAGATCGAAGGCATCCGCGCGTTTCACATCCGCAATGTTCCCGACATTGTGAAACGCGAGGGCGACGTGTGGGAAGGCATGAACGCGTATGCCGTGGAGCTGCATACCTCCCGCGCCGCGGCCTCGCCGCGGCGTTCGCTCCCGAAGTCCGGGAAGTACAAGACGCCCGACCAGCTCGAGACGTACGCAAAGAAGCGCGCCTTCGGCAAGACACCGGAACCGGCTCCGGGCGAACTCGACGAGGGCGTGAATCGCTTCGTCGTGCACCGCCACCACGCCTCGCGGCTGCACTACGACCTGCGGCTCGAAATGGACGGCGTGCTGCGCTCCTACGCCGTCCCCAAGGGACTCCCGCCGCGCCCCGGCATCAAGCGCCTCGCCGTGCAGACCGAGGACCATCCCATCGAGTACCTCACCTTCGAGGGGACCATCCCGAAGGGCGAGTACGGCGGCGGCGACATGTGGGTGTACGCGTCGGGCCGCTACGAAATTACGAAGCAGAAGAAAGACTCGATGTACGTGCGTCTCTCCAGCCGCGGGCTCAGCGGCGAGTACCGCATCATCCCGACGCGCAACAAGGAGAACATCCTGGAACGAGTGGACGCGCCGCAGACCGACTGGCTCAGCGAGCCCGTCGAACCCATGCTGGCGGAGTTGTCGAAGGAGGTCCCCACGCGCGGCGAGTGGATCTACGAGGTCAAGTGGGACGGGATCCGCGCCATGGTGTCGCTGGACGAAGGCGTGGTGCGCATTCTCTCACGGAATATGAATGATATTACCGCTGCATTCCCCGAGCTGGCGGACGCGTCGTCGTTTGCGGCAACCTGCGGGCTGTTCGACTGCGAGATCGTGTGCCTCGACCCGTCGGGGCGGCCGATCTTTCGCGACGTCATCAACCGCATGCGCCAGCGCGGCGACGCCGCCGAGCGCGGGCGCAGGAAGCACCCGGCCGTGTGTTATGTGTTCGATTGCCTGTACCTCGACGGCCGCCCGCTGGTGAATGAGCCCATCGAACGGCGGCGCGAGTGGATGGCCGACGCCATCAAGCGGGAATCGTCGTACCGCGTGAGCCAGACGGTGGAGGACGGCGAGGCGCTGTTCAAGGCCGCCGGCGAGATGGGCCTCGAGGGCATCATGGCCAAGAAGGCGGGAAGTGTCTACACGCCCGGCCGCCGCAACGACGCCTGGCTCAAGATCAAGACGCGCAACACGCTGGATTGCGTGGTCATCGGCTACACGGCGGGCAAGGGCGACCGCGCCGCGACGTTCGGCGCGCTGCACATCGCCGAGCCGCGCGACGGTGCGTGGCACTACCTGGGCAAGGTGGGCACGGGCTTCGATGACAAGACGCTGGATCTGGTTCTCAAAGCGCTCAAGAAGATCCCGGAAGGTAAACGTCCCATTGAACAGAAGCCGGCCGATGACAAGGAAACCACCTGGCTCGAACCGGTCATGTGGTGCGAAGTGGCCTACGGCACCATCACGCCCAACGAAACGCTGCGCGAACCGGTGTTCGTGCGCCTGCGCCCGGATCGCGGGGAGGCGTGAGCGGCCACTACCGCAGCGGCAGTAATCACTTTTTTCACAAGCCATCGGGCAAGCGGCGACACCGCAGCGCCCGCCGGCAGGATGTTTGATCTCCTGCCGACCTCCCTGCCGACACGGTCGCTACCCCGGTATCGCCACCGCCCGGGCGTTCGCCTTCTGTTCGCGCTCCAAGCGTCGCGCCCTTCGCCGGATCGGATCGTTCTTCTCGAGAAACGCGTCCATGGTCATCGTGAACACCTGCTCCAACGATCGATTCGTGCCGAGACGATGCCACGCCAGCGCCTTGATACGATCGAGAGCCGACATGAACTCGGCGCCGGCGGTGAAGGACAGTCGGGTGCGCATTTCAGTTTCCAGAGGTGTGACCGCCGCGGCTGAGTTTCCCTCAACAGACGCGACCGGCCGGTCGGCCGGAACGGCGGGCAGGACCGGCGTGGCCGGTCCTGCTTTACTGCCGCTGCGGCAGTAATCACTATTTTCACAAGCCGAGCCCACGCCCGCGCGAGCGGACGCCTCGCCGGCTACTTCTTGAACCAGTCGCAACTCTCCAGCCGGCCCCGGCGAACGCACTTCCCGCCGCACCCCCAGCGGCCGAATGACATCACGCGGCGCCGCGCGCGGCTCACGCCGCGCGAGGATCGCCTTCACCTCCGCAAGCGAACACCCGCGAATGTTCGCGAGCAGCTCGTCCTTGTTCTCCCAGGTGAGCACCCGTGCGACGTGGGCGAGCGTCGACAGGTTGAGGTCGTTCGATTCCAGCATTGCGCGTACTTCCGGAAACCTCACCATGCAACGCATCGACTGGATGCGCCGCCACGCCGCCGACTCCGAGTACCCCAGGCCACGCGTGCAGTAGTCGAACATGGAGGAATGACCCAGCGCCAAATGCAGTTTGCGCCGCTCGATTTCAGCCAGGTGATCGAGGACGCGCAATGTCATTGCGCGCTCGCGGCGGACAAGATGTTTGATACGGGCGAGAATGACTTCGTCAGATAATGATCGTAGCAACATAAGACTCCTCCTTCGTCGTCGTCATGGCACCACCCGCTGCACCCCGGGAGGAGTTTCACCTCCATCATAGCAATGTTCACGAGATCATCAACATGCAATGTGTCGCACGCGCATGCATTGTTGTCATATTGAAACGCGCACACGTGTGCGATACAGGACTGACATGAATGCGCGGCTCATGGCGCGCCACGCATGCCGGGCGCGCGCACGTGCACGCACGCCGGATGTGCTATCATGTTGCGCATGAAAACATGTGCCATCGCATTCGCTGCGTTGTCGCTCGCGTTGCTCTCGACATCCGTAGCCCGCGCCGCCGAGGCTCCCATCGACTCCGCCGCCGCGCTTGCGAAGGCCCGCGCGCTCGCGCCCTACGTCGGCCGCGCCGAGTCGGGTCCCGTGTGGACCGCGTTCGACGAAGCCATGCGCGCGGCCATGGGCGACTCCATGCGGTTCGACGCCATGCTCATCGGCATCCACGCCGAAATCGGCGACCTGCAGGAGATCCTCCAGGAGCGCGTGGACCGCGAGCGCACCATGTGGGTGTATCGTGCGCGCTGCAAGTTCGCCAAAATCGACGTGCCGCTGCTCATGCTGATGGCGTTCGCGCCCGACGGCCGTGTGGCGGGGCTCCAGGTGCAGCCAGACACGCCGCAGGAGTATCCCAGCACCAAAATGGACTACCAGACGCGCACGGAACTCGACCTCCCCTTCCGGGGCGAGTGGTACGTGTTCTGGGGCGGACGCTACCTCGACGACAACTACCACGCGGTGTCGAAAAGCCAGCGTTTTGCGCACGACCTGTTGATAATCAAGGGCGACGAAACCCACTCCGGCGACGGAAGCAAACTCACCGACTACTACTGCTACGGACAAGAGGTGCTGGCGCCCGGCGCCGGAACCATCGTATGGGCCTGTGACAGTCTTCCGGACCAGCAGATCGGCACGCGCAACTCCGCGCAACCCATCGGCAACGGCGTTGTCATCGACCACAGCGACGGAGAGTTTTCGCTGCTCGCGCACATGCAGCCGGGGTCCTTGCGAGTCGGCGTGGGCGACGCGGTGGATTCGAACACGGTGCTCGGCCTGGTGGGCAATTCCGGCAACACCACCGAACCCCACATCCACTACCACCTGCAGGACGGCCCCGACATGGCCACCGCCGAGGGGCTGCCGGTGCGCTTCAAGGAGGTCGTCGTGGACGGAAAGGTGGTGCCGTGGGCGGAGCTGGTGCGGGGACAAATGGTAAAACGAACGGACTGAAACGGTTCACCGATAGAGCAGGTCATGGCCGCACCCGATGACATAACCCGCTGGCTCGAGCGCCTTGGCCAGGGCGATCCGCGCGCGCTCGACGCGGTGATGCGGCTGTTGTACGACGAACTTCGCACGTTGGCCCGCGCCCGGCTGCGCGACGAACGCGCGGAACACACCCTGTCGGCAACCGCCCTCGTCAATGAAGCCTACCTGAAGCTCTCGCGCGACCAGCAGATCAACGCGGCCAGCCGCACGCAGTTCTTTGCGGTGGCGGCGCGTACCATGCGCCGCGTCCTGGTGGACTACGCGCGTGCCCGAAAGCGCATAAAGCGCGGAGGCGGCGCGGAACACCTCCCGTTGGAGGACGTGGAGCCGTTCCTCTCGGAAGTCGAAGCGGATGAGATACTCGCGCTGGACGACGCGCTCACCCGGCTGGCGGAGCTGCAGCCTCGCGCCGCGGAAGTGGTGGAGCAGCGTTTTTACGCGGGACTCTCGGTGGAGGAAACCGCGCAGTTGCTGAACGTCTCCGCCAAGACGGTGCAGCGCGACTGGATTGTTGCGCGCGCGTGGCTGCGCAAGGAGGTCCGGCGCGAGCTGGGTCTGTAGCGCGGTGTCCGGCCCGGGACACGAATGTCGCCATGACCACAAAGGGAGGGATTGTGTCGGGCGCATGGGACAGAATAGAGACCGTATTCTTTGCGGCACTCGAGCGGGAGCGTGAAGAACGCGCCGCGTACCTCGACACGGCGTGCGCGGGCGACGATGGACTGCGGGCCGAGGTCGAGGCCATGCTCGCCGCCCACCTCGATGACGCCGCCATGCGCGTGGAGTCGCGCCTGCTGGGCGAGGCGGGGCCCGGCGCGTCGCCGGCGGATCGCAGCGGCGAGCGCGTGGGTGCCTACCGCCTGCTGTCGCGCGTGGGATCGGGCGGCATGGGAGACGTGTACCTGGGCGCGCGTGCCGACGACGCCTACGAACGACAGGTGGCCATCAAGCTGGTGCGTCCGGGGTACCCGGGCCTGCTGGACGCGCGCTTCCGCCGCGAGCGCGACATCCTCGCGCGCCTGGACCACCCCCTCATCGCGCGCCTGTACGACGGCGGCGCCACCGAGAACGGCGCCCCCTTCCTGGTGATGGAGTACGTGGACGGTCTGCCCATCACCGAGTACTGCGACCGCGAGATGCTCGGCGTGCGCGAGCGGCTGGTTCTCTTTCGCCAGGTGTGCGAAGCGGTGCAGGCGGCGCACGAACGGCTCATCGTGCACCGCGACCTCAAGCCCTCCAACATCCTGGTGGCTCCCGATGGCACACCGCGCCTGCTGGACTTCGGCATTGCCCGCATCCTGGATCCGGAGATCGAACAGGGTGAGCAGACGCGCTCCCTCGACCGCGTCATGACGCCCGAGCACGCCGCACCGGAACAGATTCGCGGTGAATCACCCACCACCGCAACGGACGTCTACGCGCTGGGTGTGCTGCTCTACGAGTTGCTCACCGGCGCCCGGCCGCTGCATTTTCCAACCCGGTCTCCGGCAGAGATTGAACGCATCGCGGCCGAGGTCGATCCGCGTGCGCCGTCGCGGTGTGTTCAGGAATCCGACCAGTGCAGCACGCTCGCCGCGGCGCGCCGCAGCGATCCCGCACGCCTGTCGCGACGGCTGCGGGGCGACCTGGACGCCATTGTTCTCATGGCGCTGCGCAAGGAACCTCAGCGCCGCTATGGAACCGCCGGCGCGCTGGCCGACGACGTGACGCGCTTTCTGAATGGAATGCCGGTGCGCGCGCAACCCGACACCGCGCACTACCGAGCCATGAAGTTCGTGCGTCGCAACCGGGTGGGCGTGACGGTGGCGGCGCTGGTGGGCGTGCTGCTGGTGGGCTTTGCCGGCGTCACCGCGTGGCAGGCGCGGCGCGTCGCCGCGGAACGCGACCGCGCAGAGGTGGAACGCGATCGTGCCGAGCGCGTCGTGCAAACCCTGGTGCAGTTGTTCGAATCCACCCGCCCCGAAGCCATGCCCGGCGGAGACACGCTGCGCGTGTCCCAGTTTCTGGAGCGCGGCGCGGAAATGGTCGCGTCGCTGGATCCGCCCGACTCGCGCGCGGAGCTGTTCGGCGTGCTCGCGTCCATCCATAGCGAACGTGGCGAGCTGGTGCAGGCCGCGTCGTTGCTCGACAGTGCGCTTGCCTACGAAAGCGACCCGCGTGCGCGCGCGCGGCTCCAGCACCGCCAGGCCGTGGTGGCTTTCAATCGCGACGGTCCCACCGCCGCCGAGCCGCTGCTGCGCGCCTCGCTGGAGTTGCACCGAGAGCTGTACGGTCCCCGCAGCCCGGACGTGGCGGCGGCGATCAAGGACTATGCGGACGCCGTCGCCGACATCGACGAACAGCAACGGCTGTACGAGGAGTCGCTGGCCATGCGACGGGCAACGCTGCCACCCGGCGATCCCGCCATCGCGTCGAGTCTCAACGCGCTGGGACGGGTTGCGCTGGATCGCGAGGACTACGAATCCGCGCGCGCGTACTTCGAAGAGTCCGCGTCGATCCTCGCGCAGACCGCCAGCGAAACCAGCGCCTCCCGGCTGGCCGTGGACCACAACCTCTCCGCCGTGTACGCACGCCTGGGAGACTATGCTCACGCCGAGACGGTGCAGCGGAGAGTCCTGCGCACGCGGCTGCGCATCTACGGCGGCGGGCTGCCCGTGGCGGGCGGATGGGAGTCCCTCGGCGTCACGCTGGCGAACCTGGGGCGCCTGGAGGAGGCGGGCGACGCATTCGCGCAGGCGCTGGCGGCGTTCGAGGAGGCGCTCGCACCCGGTCACTGGCGCATCGCGAACGCCTTGCGCAACGTGGCCGCGCTGCTGGCGCTGCAGGAACGCTACCAGGAGGGACTGCCCTACATCGATCGCGCCATCGAGATAAGCACCGGCAACCAGTCCGACCCCGCCCAGGCGGCCTACATGCGCGGCCAGCGCGCGCTGATGCTGCTGCGCATGGGAGATCGCGCGCGCGCGCTCACAGACCTCGAACAGGCCGCGGCGGCCGTGGATGCGGCCGGCGAACGGGCCGGGAAGCGGGCGGACGTGCGCGGCTGGCTCGGTATGGGGCGACTGGAGACCGGCGACGCGCGGGGGGCGGAAGCCGAGTTTCGCGCCGCCCTCTCCCTGGGCGAGCAGGCATATCCCGCCGGGCATCCCCGCCTGGCGGCGCTGCGCTGTGGCCTGGCCATGAGCCTTGTGGATATGGGCATGCGCGACGAGGCCAATGCCCTGCTGACGGTGTCGCGCGAGACGTACCTCGCGTGGGGCCTGGCCGATCCGTGGCTGCGCCACCAGATTGAATCTCTCGACTAGAAAAACCCCCGCTTTCTGTGTCCGCTGGCTCCCCGTTCCGTCGCCACAGGTGGCGAAAGGGGGCCTGTCATGAAGGCAATCAAGATTCTCAGCCTCGCCGCAACGGTGGCGACCATTATGGCTCTCGCCGGAGCGGCGAGCGCCGCACTCGGCGATCACGTATGGAGCCAGGGTTACGAGGCTGGCGGGCAGGCGGCCGCCGACGGCACCGGCAACGTGGCGTGCGCAGGAAACATATTCGCCCCGACCAACTTTGGCGGCGGCGTGCTCACACCCACCAACATCTTTACCGGTGACATCTACGTGGCGCGCTTTGACGCCGCAGGTGCGCACCTGTGGAGCCAGCAGTTCACACCCGGTGGAGGCCCTGGTGCGGGCGCATCGGTCACCAGTTGCACCGCCGGTCCCACCGGCAACATCTACGTGGCCGGGTACCTGCAGGGAGCCGCAACGGTGAACTTCGGCGGCGGCGTGTTGAGCGGCGCCAGCGGCGACGTGTTTCTCGCCGCATTCGACGCCGCGGGCACGCACCAGTGGAGCACCCTGGTCGGCGCCGGAACCGTGCGCGCAATGGCCGCATCGTCCTCGCACGTCTATGTTACCGGCTACACCTACGGCAGCATGGACTTCGGGGGCGGCACGATGACGAGCGCGGGCGGCGGAGACTGCTTCGTGGGTGCCATGACCAGCGCCGGTGCGCACGCGTGGAGCGCGCTCTTCGGCGACGCGTCCAACCAGGGTGGCATGGCACTCGCCGTGGACGAAAGCGGCAACGTCATTCTGGCGGCGGGGGTGGAAGGCAGCGCGGACTTCGGCGGCGGCCCGCTGACCTTCGACGGTGACGCGGACCTGTGCCTGGTGAAGTTCAGCGGCGCGGGAGCACACCAGTGGAGCCAGATTTTCGCCGGCAAGTTCACCTCCGGCTCCGGCATCCTGTTCACGATGGGCCTCGCCGCCGGCCCCGCGGACGCAATCGCGGTGGCGGGACAGGCCTCCGGCACCGTCAACTTCGGCGGCGGCGTGCTGAGCGCGGCGGGCGGTGTGGATGCGTACCTAGCGTGCTTCGACGCGGGCGGTGTGCACCAGACCAGCACCATGTTCGGCGGAACCAAGAGCGACGGTGCCACCGGTGTCGCCTACGACGCCTCCGGCAACCTCATCCTGGCGGGCACGTTCCTCTCCACCAGCATAACCTTCGGCGGCAGCCCGCTCGCGCACTCCGGCGGCTTTGGAAGCGACATGTTCGCCGCGGTGTTCGACGCATCGAACGCGCACCTGTGGAGCACGAGCTACGTGGGCGGCTACGAGATTCACGCCGCGGTCTTCCCGTCGGGTGACATCCTGCTCTCCGGATCCAGCGCGCCCGGTGTCGACTTTGGCGGCGGCCCGCTGACCGCGGCGTCGCCCTTCCTCGCAAAGCTGGAGGGCAACGCGAGCGCGTCCGCCGTCACCGCGTCACCGGCGATGGCATCGCTCGGAGAGAACTATCCCAACCCGTTCAACCCCGCGACGACCATTCCGGTCACGCTGTCCCGCGCGGCAAAGGTAATGCTGGACGTGTACGACGCGCGGGGCCGGCGCGTCGCCACCCTGTTCGATGGCTCCCTACCCGCCGGCACCCACGCGCTGGCATGGAATGGAGAGACGGACGCCGGCCACGTCGCGCCCAGCGGTGTCTACGTGGTGCGCCTGGTCGCAGGCGAACAGGCATCCGCGCGAAGAATGGTACTGCTCAAGTAGGCGGATCCCGAACCGGCCCTCCCGCCCCGCGCGGGAGGGCCCCCGCCCCGCTGGCCCACATCTTGCCCTTTTCTTGCTGGGCAACCCCAACCGGCTGTGGCGCTAACACCCTTCCGGATCGTATCTTGACAGCATCGAAACCCCTGCGGGAAGCTTGCAACACCGGCAACGTGCGCCTGGGCCGCCGGAAACACAAGGAGCACCGTCATGCCAGCCCTGAGATCCATCTGGAAAGGTCATATCCGTTTCTCCCTGGTGACCATCCCCGTGCGCATCTACAACGCGGTCGACACCGGGGAGTCCGTCTCGTTCAACCAGATCCACAAGGAGTGCAACGGCCGCATCGGCTACGACAAGCGGTGCAAGAAGTGCAATAACCAGGTGGACAACGACGAGATCGTCAAGGGGTTCCAGTACGAACCCGACCAGTACGTCATCTTCGAGAAGGACGACCTCGACAAACTCAGGCTCAAGAGCACCAAGGTCATCGACATCGAGGGGTTCGTGGACGCGGCCGAAATCGACCCCACACTCTATGACGCCCCCTACTACGCCGGTCCCGACGGCGACGTCGCCGCCAAGACCTACTCCCTGCTCTCCGCCGCGCTCAGAGACAGCGGCAAGATGGGGGTTGGGAAGGTCATCCTGCGCGACCGCGAGGACGTGGTGATGATCGCGCCCAAGGGCGACGGAATCGTGCTTTACAAAATGCGTTATCCGAAGGAGATTCGGAAGATCGAGGACGTGCCGCTGGTGGAGTCGCACAAGGCCAACAAGGACGAGCTCAAGCTCGCCAAGAGCCTGATCGACTCGATGTCGACGAATCTCTCCTCGATGAAGCTCGAGAACAAGTACAATGACGCGGTGCGGGAGATGGTGCAGGCCAAGGTCGAGGGCAAGGAGATCGTGGCCATCGAGGTGGAGGAGCCGGAAGTGGTGGACATCATGACCGCGCTCAAGCAGAGCATCGAGCAGGCCAAGGGCAAGAAGAAGCCCATGGAGAAGGTGACCGCGGAGAAGGCGGTCGCCAAGGAAAAGAAGAAGAGCACGGCCAGGGCGAAGACCAAGGCCAAGGCCAAGACGAAGGCGCGCAAGACCGCGTAAGCAGCGACGACGGGACCCGTGAACACCAAGAACCCCATCAAGGCCCGGCCCACCAACATCATCCGCTTCCCGGTGGAGGCGGTGTCGCGCATCGGCTTCCAGCGCGCGGACACCCGCGCGGGCAAGGCCACGCGCATGGAAGCCGAGGGACAGATGAACATGTTCACCGGGGCCGCGCCGGATGCGGCGCGTCTGGGCGACGTGGTCCCGCTGCCGCTGCAGACCGGCCTCTTCGAGACCGCCATCATGCTGGACGACCGCAACGACCCGCGCGCGGAGGACATGTACCTGCGCGCGGCGGAAGAGGGCGACTACCCGGCGGATGCATGGTGCAACCTGGGCGTGCTCAAATCGATACGGCGCGACCTGGACCGCGCGTTTGAGTGCTTCGCGCAATCACTTTCCCTCGAGCCGCGCCACGCGGAGTCCCACTACAACATCGGGAACCTGTATTTCGAGTACGGCGACCTCAAGCTGGCGCGCATGCACTACGAAAAAGCCATCGAATGCGACCCCGATCTGGCCAGTGCCTACTTCAACCTGGGGCTGGTGACGGCTCTCACCGAGGACTACAAGACCGCATACGACGCGCTCTCCCACTACAAGCGCATCGCCCCCGGCGAGGACATGTCGGTCGCGGACGAACTGATGCGCTACCTGCAGTCCGCCATCCAGCTCTCCTGACCCCGGCCGCCCCCCCCGGCGCCACACGCCGCCATACCGCTCCCTTTCGCGCTGCAACCGGAAACCGCGCACCACCGGCCCGGGCCCGCTGGTACGCGGCTTGCTCAAGCCCTGTACGGCAGACTAAATCAACCGCCGCAAGCGCGGCACGATTCGAAGGGGTAGAGCCATGAAGAACACAGGATTCACACTGATCGAGCTCATGATCGTCGTGGTGATCATCGGCGTTCTGGCAACCATCGCAGTGCCCAACTTCGTCCGCATGAAAGTGAACGCACAGGAAGCGGGCGTGAAGTCCAACAGCCACACCGTACAGGTGGCGTCGGAGGACTTCTGCGTGCAGAACAGCGGTTTTTACCCCGCCAGTCTCGCCGACCCGCTCCCCAACGGCGACACGCTCATTGATTTGCTGCCCTGGAGCCAGCCCCTGGAGAATCCGTTCACGAGGGCCAACACCGAACCGGTCGACGGGGCCGCGGCCAATCCGGGCGAGACGGGCTACCAGCCCCTCGCGGACTGGAGCGGCTCCATGGTGGGATACGTCATCACCGGCTACGGCAAGGCCACGCTACTGATCACGTTCACCAACGGCTGACAAGCCCCACGAATTTCAGGAATTCACCACGGGCCGGCGCGAGACATGCGCCGGCCCCATCTGTTTTCCCCCATTTGCCGCCCCCGCGTGCTTTGGCTATGATGCACGTTTTGAGATCCCCATCGACCGCCTGGAGGGCAAGTTCAAGCTCAGCCAGAACCGGTCCCGCGAGGACCGGGAGGGGGGGGCCGGGCCCTGGAAGCGTCCGCGGACCCCTCCGCCCGGGAAATTGCGCGCCTGATGCGGGCCCACCTGGGCAACCCGGGCGATGAATCCCACGTATAACCGGTCACTTGCGATTGCGGGGCCCGGTCCGCTCACCTAAACTGCACCAACCATGACACTCGTCGGAAGCAAAATACTCCACTATCGGATCCTCGAGGAAATCGGCGCCGGGGGCATGGGCATCGTCTACCTCGCCGAGGACGAGAAGCTCCACCGCCGGGTGGCGCTCAAGTTCGTGGGCAAGACCATCCAGGACGACCCCAACGCCCGAGAGCGGCTGATCCGCGAGGCGCGCGCCGCCTCGCGCCTCAACCACCCGAACATCGTGGCCATCCACGCCATCGAGGAAACCCCCGAGCACATCTTCATCGCCATGGAGTACGTGGAGGGCGAGTCCATCCGCAGCCTGGTCAAGCGTGGCGAAATGACGTGGCAGCGCGCGCTGGAACTCGCGCCGCAGATTCTGTCGGCACTGGCGGTGGCGCACGAACACGACATCATCCACCGCGACGTCAAGTCCGACAACATCATGCTGACCCCCAAGGGCCAGTTGAAGGTGCTCGATTTCGGCCTCGCGCGCGGGCGCGACACCAGCGCCTACGTCTCGCGCGTGGGGTCCTCCGCCGGCACGCCGGCGTACATGTCACCCGAGCAGGTGCAGGACGGCGAGGTCGACCACCGCTCGGACCTCTTCTCGTTCGGGGTGGTGCTGTACGAGATGGTGACGGGGCGGATGCCCTTCAAGGGCGAGCACGAATCCGCGGTGACCTACTCGATCGTGAACGAGTCCCCCACCGCGGTGAATGCGCACAACAAGGCGGCGCCGCCGGCGCTGCAAAACGTCATCGCGAAACTGCTGGAGAAGGACCCGCGCGACCGCTACCAGAGCGCCGGGGACGCCATCGCGGATCTCGATCGCCTGGGCCACGGCGGCCGCGTGGGAAAACGCACGCGCCGGCCCGCCACCGCCATGGTGGCGATTGCGGCGGTGGCGGCGATCGCGCTGGCGGCGCTGTGGTTCGCCAGGGGACGCCTTCCGGGCAACGATCCGTTGGTCACCGATGCCAACGCGGGTCGCAAGATGCTCGCGGTGCTGCCGTTCGAGAACCTGGGCCCCACCGACCAGGAGTACTTCGCCGACGGCGTTACCGAGGAGATCACCACCCACCTCGCCAATCTCTCCGGCCTGGGCGTGATTTCCCGCACCAGTGCCATGAAGTACAAGGGTTCGGGCAAGAGCCTGCGCGAAATCGGCAAGGAACTCGGCGTCGACTATGTGCTCGAGGGTTCGGTACGCTGGGACAAGTCCGGCGGCGAGAACAACGTGCGCATCAGCACGCAGCTCATCCGCATCAACGACGACACCCACCTGTGGGCCGAGAACTTCGACCGGGTGTACGACCAGATATTCCGCCTGCAAAGCGAGATCGCCGAGAACGTCGCGGAAGAACTCAATGTTACCCTGCTGGCGCCGGAACGCGCCGCCATGGCGGCGGCGCCCACGCAGAACCTGCAGGCGTACGACCTCTACATCCGCGGGCGCGCCGGCTACGAACGCGCCCTGTCGACTGCGGACATGGACGCCGCCGCGGGGCTGGTGGAAGAAGCGGTGGCGCTGGATTCGACCTTCGCGGATGCGCAGGCCTTCCTGGCGCGGCGCTATGCGAACCAGTACTTCAGCCACATCCACCCCGAGCTGCCACGGCTGGAGCAGGCGCGCGCCGCCGCCCTGGCAGCAAGACGTCACGCCGGCGGGGGCCCGGCGGGGCACATCGCCTTCGGCTACTACCACTACTACGGCAGCCGCGACTACGAGCACGCCCTGGAGGAGTTCGAGCTCGCCCGCCAGTTGCAGCCCAACAACGCCGACGTGCTGGAGGCGATTTCCTTCGTGCAGCGGCGCCAGGGGCGCTTCGACGAGTCCGTCGCCAACCTCGAGCGCGCCATCGATCTGGACCCCAGCAACGCCGACCGCATCGGCAACCTGATGCAGACGCTGCTCTACACGCGCCGCTGGGATGACATGGGGCGCTACATCGCGCGCGGCAATGCGCTGGACCCAAATTCGATTGTGTTCCCGAGCTATCAGGCGCTGCTGATGGTGGTCCGGGACGAAAACGTAAAGGGTGCGCGCGAGATTCTGAACCCCATGGCGACGCGGCACTTCTTCGTAATGGACTTTCTGGTGATGTGCGACCTGATGGCGCGCGATTACACCCGCGTCGCGGAACGGCTGCCCAACCTGAACGTGGTGGCGCAGATGGATACCGCCAGCTTCTATATCACCCGCGCCAGCGCCTACCACTTCCTCAAAGACGACCGTCGCGCAGTGGTGTTTGCGGACTCCGCGCGCGCTTTCATGGAAGCGCGCGGCATTGCTGAGTCCGACGATCCGACCAAACTGGGCGAATACGCCACCGCCCTCGCGATGCTCGGCCGGTCCACGGAGGCAAGGGCCGTCATCGACCGGGCGGCGGTGATCATGCCGATGTCGCGCGACGCCATGACGGGCACCGACGTACTGAACGCGCGGTCCATCATCTATATCATCACCGGGGACTACGACCTCTCCATCAGCGACCTGGAGTTCCTGCTGTCGGTCCCCTCGGCCTTCTCACGCGCCATCCTGCGACTGCACCCCGGCTTCGACCCGCTGCGCGAAGACCCGCGTTTCAAGCGTCTGGTGGAGGAGAAGGTCAGCTCGTGACAGCGCCGGTCGCCGACGGCACCACCCACCGTCTCGACCCGCGCTTCATCCCCTACTCGCGGGCGGTGGGTGCCTGGACGCTCCTGTTCATCATGCCCGTGGTCCTGGGCGGCGCAGTCATCGTCGCCATTGTGGTCCCGCTTCCCGCCTTCTTCCGCCTCTTCATACCGATCGCCGCGTTTCTGCTGGTGGCCGCGTGGGGCGCGCTGGCCTGGTTCTGGCCGGTTGTGGAACACCGCTACGCGTCGTACCGGCTCACTGAAGACGACATCGAGATCCACGGCGGCGTGCTGTGGCGCAAGGCATCCACCGTGTCGCGCTCGCGCGTGCAACACACCGACATTTCGCAGGGCCCGCTGGAGCGCAACTTCGGCCTGGCGCGCCTGCACATCTACACCGCGGGCACCGAACACAGCAAGGTGACGCTGCACGGCCTCGACCACGCGCTTGCGCTCGCTATTCGTGATCATCTGCTGGTGACCACCCATGACGACGCCGTCTAGGCACCGCCTGCACCCGCTATCCCCGCTGTTCGGGATCGCGGCCCAGCTGCGGGGCTTCATCCTGCCGGCGGCGGTGGTGTTCTTTGCGGCGCGGTCCGGTCCCTGGGACATCTGGCTGCTGTGGGCGGCCATTCCCCTCTCGCTCGCCGCCGTGTACCGCTATTTCACCATGCGCTACTCCTTCGCCGACGAAGAGATGATCGTCACCTCCGGTGCGCTGTTCAAGAACGAGCGGCACATCCGCTACGCGCGCATCCAGAACATCGAAACGGTGCGAAATCCGTTTCACCGGCTGTTCGGCGTGGCGGAGGTGCGCATAGAGACCGCCGGCGCCTCCGAGCAGGAGGCACGCCTGCGCGTGCTGTCGCTGGACGCGGTGGAGGAACTGCGCCGGCACGTCTTCGATGGGAAACGGCGCGCGGGCGTCGAGGCGGGTTCCGGCGCAACGGAAGCGGCGGACGCCCACGCCCGCGCGGAGTCGCGCACGCTTCTGCGCTTGAGGCTGCGCGACATCGTCGCGTTCGGATTGATCGACAACCGCGGCCTCATCGTGGTGGCGGCGGCGTGGGGACTCTTGTGGGAACTCGACCTGCTCGACTTCTTCGACGAGCAGTCGTCGAGCCTCATCCGCTCGCTGTGGAACTCCATGGCCGGAACCGGCGGCGGGTTCGAAAGCTGGACGTTCGCGCATTTCCTGCGTCATTCATTGATACTGGCCGGGGGGCTGGTGGCGCTGGTGGTGGTGGTGCGAATACTCTCGGTGGCGTGGGCGGTGTTTCGCCTGTGGGGCTTCACGCTGGAGCTGATCGGAGGGGAGTTGCGTTCGTCGAGCGGCCTGTTTACGCGTGTCCACGGCACCATCCCGTTGCAGCGCATCCAGCTGGTGACGGTGGACGAGTCTCCGCTGCAGCGGCGTTTCGGCCGGGTGAGCGTCCGGGTCCAGACGGCGGGCGGCGAAGAGAACAAGGCGGCCACGCGCGAGTGGCTGGCACCCATCCTTCCGCGCGCACTGGCCGACCGTCTCCTCGGCGACGTCCTCCCCGGCCTCGCGCCCGGCGAGATCGACTGGCAGCCGGTTGGCGCGCACGCGCGCTGGCGCCTTTGGCGGGAGTGGCTGTGGGTGACACTGGTGGCGGCGCTGGTTGCGAGCCTCATCGCCGATGCGCTGGGCATCGGGGTGCTGCTCGCGCTCACCACCTACGCCTGGTTCGCCGCGCGCGGCCAGGCGCGAGGCTACGGCTACGCACTCGGCACGGAACACCTGTCGTTCCGCACCGGCTGGCTGTGGAAGCACACCAGCACGGCGCGCCACGAGAAGGTGCAGGTGGTCAGCATGCACCGTTCGCCTTTCGACCGGCGCTGGCGCATGGCCTCGCTGGCGGCGGACACCGCGGGCGGCGGCGCGCACCGCATCAACATTCCCTACCTCAACCAGGACACCGCGCGCGACCTGTTCGATCGCCTGCGCGAGACCGCCAGCCGCACGCGTTTCCGCTGGTGACGCCGCACGGCCTCTCCCCGCTACTCCGCCGGTGAAATGACTTTCTGGAAGGATTCGCCTTCGCGCAACACGCGAAGGCGTTTTTCGTAGATGGTGAGGCCGATCCTCTCGATCAGCGGCTCGAGCGACTCGGTGTAGTGTGGGAACGTGTGGTGGTGGACCGCCGCGATGGCGTTGGGCTGCATGCGGTAGATGATCTGCATGGCTTCCTTGGCGTCGGCGCTGCGCAGCGTGCCATCGGACGCGCGCTCGGCGCCAACATGAATCACGAGCAGGTTGGCGTAGCCGTGCGTGCGCTGGATCTCGCGCGTGTCCTCGGAGAACAGCGTGTCACCGGTGACGTAGGCCGTGAAGGGACTGCCCGCGCCTTCCAAACGCAGAAAGTAGCCGTTGTCCTTCCCCGCCGCCGGAACCGCGGCGATGGTCAGAACCGTACCCTTCTTTTCCAGGCGAAGCGAGTCGCCGTGCACGAGGGGCCTCGCACTCTCGATCGGGGGGTCCGTCACGTTCGCCGGAACCACCACCGTCTTTGCTTCGCAACTCGCAATCGCGTCCGGGTCGAAATGATCGGACAGCGCGGACGTGACCAGCACGGCGTCGGTTTCACTCCCCTTCGCTTCGCGAAGGTGGAGCGGGTCGCCCACAATGGCAAACGGCCCCAGCTCGAGCAGGTACGACGGGCCACCGATCCAGGTGAACTTCATGGGGTCACTCGTAGCGGATGGTGACGCAGTCCGCGGCCTGACGTGCGAGCTCGCGGGCGGCGTCGGTGTCCCCGGCCCGCGCCAGTGCAACGCCCATGCGGCGGTACTTGCGCGTATCGGGCTTGCCGAAGAGGCGGATCTGCGTCTCGGGGAGTGCGAGCGCGCGGTCGAGGCCGTCATAGCCCGCGACACGCGGCGCCTCGCGGTCGGCCAGGATCACCGCCGACGCGGAGGGTCCGTAGTAGTTCACCTGCGGGATGGGAAGGCCCAGTATGGCGCGCACGTGCAGGTCGAACTCGGACAGGTCCTGGGAAATCATGGTCACCATGCCGGTGTCGTGCGGGCGCGGCGACAGCTCCGAGAAGATCACCTCGTCCTTCGTGACGAAGAACTCCACGCCGAAGATGCCGGCGCCGCCCAGACGGTCCGTCACCGTCTTCGCCATACGCTGCGCTTCGGCGAGCTGCGCCGGCGGGAGTGCCGCGGGGATCCACGACTCCTGGTAGTCGCCGCGCTCCTGGCGGTGGCCCACCGGGTCCACATACAGCGTGGGCCCCTCCCACTGCTTCACCGTGAGCAGGGTGATCTCGAGGTGGAAGTCGATGAACTCCTCCACGATGACCTTCTTCTCGTCGCCGCGCATGTTGCTGCAGGCGTAGTCCCATGCGTGACCCAGCTTGTCCGCGGAATCCGCCGTGGACTGCCCCTTGCCCGACGATGACATCACCGGCTTGATGACGCAGGGGATGCCGGTGTGTTCCGCTCCGGCCCGCAGTTCCTCCAGAGAGGTCGCGTAGGCGTACTTCGCGGTGCGCAGTCCCAGCTCGCGTGCGGCGACTTCGCGGATGGCCACGCGATTCATGGTGAGGAACGCGGCCTCGGCGGTGGGAATGACCACCAGGCCCCCGCGCTCGAATTCGGCCAGCTTCTCGGTGCGGATGGCCTCGATCTCCGGAACGATCATATCGGGACGGTGCTTCGCCACCACCGCGGCGAGCGCCTGCGCATCCAGCATGTTGATGACCTCGAACGCGTCCGCCACCTGCATGGCGGGCGCACCCGCATAGCGGTCCACCGCCACCACGCGCTTGCCCAGGCGCTTGGCGGAGATGACGACCTCGCGGCCCAGCTCGCCGGCGCCGAGCAGCATCAGCGTATGAATGTCTCGCTTCATCTGTGGAGGCGGGGACGGCGGCCGGCGGCTATCACTTGATCGGCCACATCAGCTCGGTCTTCCACTTCTGGGGATTGGGCTCGAGACCCGGGTCGGTGAGGTAGACCTCCCACTGCGGCCCCGCCGATGACCGCTTGTTGGCTTCGATCCACTCGTGGAGGGCATCGTGCGCGTGCGGGAGTCTGTCGTAGGGCCCCATGTGCACGGTGGTGGCAACGTCACCCGCGGGCAGCATGCCGGCGGTGATACGGCCCTCACCCGGCAAGGGCGCAGGCAACGGGAGGCCGCCCTCGATGTCGACACGGTCTTCCGAGAAGCCGTGGTAACGGGTGAAGGGGGGACCGCTGGGGTTGACACCGTTGTTGCGCACGTAGCGCCATACTTCGGGGAGAATCTCTGCGAGGATGGCACCGAGTTCCGCCACATGACACTGCACGCGAATACTCACAACCGGCTGCTCGGTGACCTTGCGAATCTCGACCTGGTAGGACATCGGCGGCAGTATAGACCGCGACGCACGGGCACGCAAGGGGGGTTACGCCGGGGCCGCCGCCCGCGGCCCTCCGCCTCAGCGTCCGCGGCGAAACGGCCTGGCAATGAAGCGCAGCGTCTGCCGCAGCTTGAGGCGGAAGAAGCGGCCCTGTCCCAGCAGCGTGCCCCAGATCAGCAGCAGGACTTCGTACGCCGGGATCACGATGAGGAACTTGATGGTCCAGTACTGCCAGCCCGGCGCATCGTGCGGCACCACCGCGTGCACGATGGGGTAGGCCAGCTTGAGCACGCTCATTCCCGCCAGCGAGAACGACAGCAGAATGGCCACCACACCCCATCCGGTGACGCCCCAGCGCGTCTTGAGGAAATTCCAGACGCGGCGGGGCGCCCGTTCCGACCGGGCTTCTGTGCGTGCCGCCTCGTTCATCGCATCCTCGCGCAGGCCTTGTGACGATAGCAATCCACCGTGTGGTCGTTGACCATACCCGTCGCCTGCATGAACGCGTAGCAGATGGTCGATCCCACAAAGCGGAAGCCGCGCTTCTTGAGGTCCTTGCTCATTGTGTCTGACACCGCTGTCTTCGCCGGAAGCTCACGCAGGCCCTTCCATTTGTTCTGTACCGGCTTCCCGTCCACGAACGACCAGACGTAGCGGTCGAACGTCCCGAACTCCTTTTTGACATCCAGAAAGGCACGCGCGTTGTCGATGGCGGACTCGATCTTGAGTCGATTGCGCACGATACCCGCGTCGCCGAGCAAACGGCGCACATCGGCCGCGCGGTAGGCGGCGATCTTCTTTGCGTCGAAACGGTCGAACGCCCGGCGGTAATTGGCGCGCTTGTTCAGAATGGTGCGCCAGGACAACCCGGCCTGCGCGCCTTCCAGGATGAGGAATTCGAAGAGGCGGCGGTCGTCGTGCAGCGGCGCGCCCCACTCCTCGTCGTGGTAGGCGAGCATCAGCGGGTCGTCGCCCGGCCAGATGCAGCGTTTCAGTAGCTCCTCAGCACCGCGTCCCATGCGACCTCCGATGCAATGTAGCTGATCTCGTTGTACTTGAGGGGCGCGGGGTCGATCTGGTTGGTCGTCACCGCATAGAGCACGTCGCCGTCGTACATGGTGTGAAACGGATCGATAGCGCGCGCCATGGAGCTGTGCACCTGCCGCGCCATCTGGTTCAACTCGCGCAGTCCCATCACCTGGTTGGTTACGACCACGGTGAGGGTGGTGTTTCCCGGCGGCACGTCTGGTTGTGGCTCCACCTCGTCTCGAATCGACACCACCTCGCCCACGCGATGGCGGCGTTTCGTCTCGGCGTTCAAATGGCCCCGCACTGCGCGCCCCTCGCGGTCCACCAGGCACCCCACCGCATTCACAACGCAGAAAGCGGCCACGCGCACGTCACCGGAGGCGTACACCGCACCACCCTGCCCGCAGCGCTCGAGCTGGTAGGGACTTCGCAGCCATTTGCCCACCGTGGCGCACGCGCCCGCGCCGCGCGGTCCCAGCGGAAACACGCCCGGTCGTGCCGATTCCAGCGCGGCCCGCCCGAGCGCCTTGTCGGGATACACCGCCTTGTTGGCGCGAAAGCGGTTGAAGTCGAAGATCACCGCGCCCGACACGATGGCGATGTTGTTATAGTTGGTGTCATAGTCCTTGCGCGCCAGCAGCCCGGCACTCACGCCGCTGGAAGCTTCCAGCCCGTACACCGACCCGCCGGCAAAGCATATGGCGTCCACCCAGCCCTCGCGGTGCGACAGCACCGTGCCCGGCGCGCCACCGCGCACGTCGGCAACGCCGGTGGCTCCATCCGGAAAGTGAAACACCGTACTCCCGGTGGGTCCCTCCGCGTACTCGGCGACACCAATCGCGAGCCCCGGGAGATCAAACTCCACCACCGGGGTCGAGAACGATGTCACCGGCACAAGCGATCCGTTGTCGTTGGTCAGCTGTTCTTTTTCTGGCGTCATGGACGCGCATTATAGCACCTTGACTTGCTCCTGTGATGGGCTACCATGGTGCGGATGGCGCCGGGCTCCCGTCCCTGATCGCGCCACCACATATCGGGAAATCCCAGGAGGATATAATGAAACGCACTCTCGTGGCCGTGCTCCTCGTGGCCGCTTCGGCAATGCTTGCCTCGTGCGGCAAGAAGGAAAGCCCGGAGCAGGCAGCACAGGCGTTCGTGGACAGCTACACGGCCCAGCTCCAGCAACTCTACTATGAGACAAGCCTCGCCGAATGGGCGGTCAACACCCACATCGTCGATGGCGACACCACCAATGCCTATCGCTCCCGCATGGCGAAGGAGACGATGGCCGCCTTTACCGGAAGCACCCAGAACATCGAGCAGGCACGCGGCTTTCTGGCACAGAAGGACGCGCTCCCCGACATCCTCGTGCGCCAGCTCAACGCCATTCTGTACGAGGCCGCCAACAATCCACAGACCGTCCCCGACCTGGTCAAGCAGCGCATCAAGGTGGAGACGGAGATGGTGGAGGTGCTGTTCGGCTACGATTTCAAGATGGACGGAAAGTCGATTTCAACCAACGACATCGACGAGCTGCTGCGCGCGGACACCGACCTCAACCAGCGCCTCGCCGCGTGGTCCGCGAGCAAGGAAGTTGGAACCAGCCTGCGCCCCGGCCTGGTGGACCTGCAGCGCTACCGCAACGAAACGGTGCAGGCGCTGGGCTACAAGGACTACTTCGACTACCAGGTGTCCGAGTACGGCATGACCACCCCGGAGCTTCGCGCCGAGATGCTGCAAACCGTGCGCGACATCTGGCCGCTGTATCGCGAGCTGCACACCTGGGCGCGCTACGAGCTGGCCAAGCGCTACGGCGTGACGGAGGTCCCCGACATGCTGCCGGCGCACTGGCTCCCCAACCGCTGGGGCCAGGACTGGTCGTCGATGGTCAAGGTGGAGGGGCTGGATCTGGATTCCAAGCTCAAGCAGAAGGAACCCGAGTGGCTGGTCAAGCAGGCGGAGAGCTTCTACGTGAGCCTCGGCTTCTCCTCGCTGCCGACGACGTTCCATGAGCGTTCGGATCTCTACCCGGCACCGGAAGGCGCGGACTACAAGAAGAACAACCACGCGTCGGCGTGGCACATGGATCTGGACAAGGATGTGCGCTGCCTCATGAGCGTCATTCCCAACGCGGACTGGTACGAGACCACGCACCACGAACTGGGCCACGTGTACTACTACATTTCCTACACCAACCCCGGCGTGCCGATGCTCTTGCGGCGCGGCGCCAACCGTGCTTATCACGAGGGCGTGGGCAGCCTCATGGGGCTGGCCGCCATGCAGAAGCCGTTCATCGAGGGCATCGGCCTCTTCCCGGACGGTGCCGAGACCGACGAGACGCAGGCGCTGCTCAAGGAAGCGCTCAACTACATCGTGTTCCTGCCGTGGTCGGCGGGCGTGATGACGGAGTTCGAGTACTCCCTGTACGGCGAGAACCTTCCCCAATCCCAGTTCAACGACAAGTGGTGGGAGCTGGTGAAGAAGTACCAGGGCATCGTACCGCCGTCGCCGCGCGGCGATGCGTTCTGCGACGCGGCCACCAAGACGCACATCATCGACGACGCGGCGCAGTACTATGACTACGCCATGTCGTACGTGCTGCTCTTCCAGTTGCACGACCACATCGCCAGCAACATCCTCAAGCAAGATCCGCACGCCACCAACTACTACGGCAGCACCGCGGTGGGCGACTTCCTGCGCCAGATTCTCACCCCCGGCGCCACCCGCGACTGGCGTGAGCTGACCCGCGAGGCGACCGGCGCCGACGTGAGCGCGCAACCCATCCTGCGCTACTTCGAGCCGATCATGCCGTACCTCAAGGAGCAGAACCAGGGACGCACGTACACGCTGCCCGAAACCATCTGAGCGTCGCGCAGCTTCTTTGCGGCACTGAAAAAGGCCCGTCGCTCTGGCGGGCCTTTTTCGTTATGCTGGCGCGATGATGCTCGACATACATACCGGCTCGCTGCTGGAACCGCTCTCCGGAAAGCGCTGGATCCCGGAAGAATGCGCCTTCCGCATAGAAGTGCGCGCCGCGGACCTGCGGTCGCGGGGTTTCGGCCGCGGCGACCGTGCCTTCATCCATTTTGGCAACTGCAACGAGTTCTTCGTGGAGCTGCTCGCCGTCTGGCGGGCGGGCGGGTGCGCGATTCCCATCGATGCGCGCTTCACCCCCTTCGAGGTCGAGACGCTGGCCTCGTGGGCGAAGCCGCGGGTGTCTCTTTTCAATGGGTCACCCGATGCCGAGGTGGCGGGTGTGCTTCAGCGGCTCGGCGTGCCCATGGTGGACATTACGGTCCGCGAGAGCGCGGGCGCCGCATCCGCGGCGCCCGGGATCCGGCTGGACGACGACGCACTCATTCTGTTCACCTCCGGCACCACCGGGCAGCCCAAGGGCGTGGTGCACACCCACCGTTCGCTGCGCGCGCGCTGGACGAGCCTGCGCGACCACCTGGGCCTCGAGGCGTACGCGCGCACGCTATGCCTGCTGCCCACCCACTTCGGCCACGGGCTCATCTGCAACTGCCTGTTTCCATGGCTGTCGGGATGTGACCTGCACATCCTGCCGCCGTTCAAACCCGAGATCGTCTCGCAGCTTGGTGCCGTCGTGGACGAGCACGACATCACGTTCATGTCATCCGTTCCCGCGGTGTGGCGCCTGGCACAGCGCATCGCCAGACCACCGCAGAAGCATTCGCTGACACGTGTGTTCGTGGGTTCCGCGCCGCTGTCGGCGTCGTTGTGGGAAACGGTGCAGGTATGGTCGGGGACGACGGCCGTGTTCAACGCCTACGGCATCACCGAAACCGGGAGCTGGCTGGCCGGCACCACCGTGCCCGGTTTCGCGCCGGAGGACGGGCTGGTGGGTGAGGCGTGGGGTGGCGTGATCCGCGTTCTCAAGAGCAACCAGCCCGGTGCCCCCGGCGAGCCGGACGCCGTGTGCGCGGCGGATGCCCCCGGTCACGTCTGGGTCAACACGCCGGCGCTGATGCGCGGCTACCTGGACCGCGATGATCTCACCGGGCAGGTGGTGAGCGATGGCTGGTTCCTCACCGGCGACGTCGGCGTCATCGACGGCCGTGGCTGGCTGTACCTGCGCGGACGGGAACGCGAGGAGATCAACAAGGGTGGAACGAAGGTCTATCCCGCCGACATTGACTCGGTGATCGAACGCTTTCCGGCCACCAACGACGTATGCGCGTTTGCCTTTGAGGAACCGTTGCTGGGCGAGGACGTGGGGGTGGCGGTCGTGCTCGATAACACCGCCCCGGCAACGCTGCTGTCGTTGTACGACTGGACCCACCGCCACCTCGCCCGCCACCAGATGCCGCAGCGCTGGTACGTGGTGCCCGAGATACCGCGCACGTCGCGGGGCAAGGTGAACCGCGCCTCCGTGGCCGAAGCCTGTGCGGGCGGCACCCCGGTCAACTTCGCCGCGTTGCGGCGGGACTCGGGCGCCGGGGGCGCCTGAGCGTGCTCCACGACGAACTCATCCGCGCCATCGGCGAGTGGAACCCCGCGCTCGCCGGCGCCGTGCAACGCGAAACCCCGCTGCTCTCCTCCGGCAGTCTGGATTCCCTGGGCCTGTTCCAGCTGCTGGTGTGGATCGAGCAGAAGACAGGCCGCGCCATCGACGCGACCGCCATCGACATGACCGCGGAGTGGGACACGGTGAATGCCATTGTTGCTTTCGTCGAGCGGGAACGGAGCGTGCGATGAGCGAATACCAGATCATCGCCGCCCGGCCCGAGTTCCAGGAGCAGATCCTCGAGCTGCGCCGCAGCGCGTACGAAACAGAATTCGCCGATGCCCCCGAGTACATGGCATGGAAGTACGGCCAGAACCCGTACATCGGCGAGCCGATCCTCTATCTCGCTCTCGACGCCGGCGGAAACGTGGCCGGCATGCGCGGGTGCTACGGAACCCGCTGGCGCACCGCCGGCGGGCCGGTGGTGATTCCGTGCGCGGACGATTTCGCCATCGCGCGGGCGCACCGCAACAAGGGACTCATGACCGCCATCATGCGTTTCGCCCTGGAGGATCTCGCGCGGCGCGGCTACGACTACGTGCTCAACACCAGCGGCGGGCGCGTCACCGTGCTGCAATCGCTCGCCATGGGCTGGAAGAGTGTCGGCGCCATGGAACCCATGACACGGACGGGCTGGCGGCGCCGCGTGCAGGACAGCCTGCGCCCGCGGGTGCGGGGGCGCCGGGTGCTGTGGCGTCTCGCGCACGTCTCCAACGAACTCAGGCACGGCGACGAGCGGGTCTTCGAGCGGCTCGACCGCTCCGGCCACACCACCACGCGTTCGGGCCTGCGGATTGCCAGCGAGAAGCACGCGCGCGCCGAGGCCATGGCGGAACTGGCCGCGCGGCTGCCGTACGACGGGCGCATACGGGGTCTGCACGACGCCGCGTTTTTCGCGTGGCGCTGCCGTAACCCGTCGCGCGAGTATCGCTTCGTGTATGCGGAACGCGACGGGCGGCTGGAGGGTTACCTCCTGCTGGCGCGCAGCCGCTCCTACCGCGAACCGAAGCTGCCCTTCAACGTTGCGGACTGGGAGGGCAGCGATGCAGGCCTGCGCGCGGAACTCCTGCACCACGCCCTGTCGCGGGGCGGCGCGAAGGACATCGGCGTGTGGACGGGAACGCTGGGCAGCGAGGACCGCGCGACGCTCAAACGCTTCGGCTTCCGGCCGTCGCTGCTGGATCAGCAGGCGCGGGGGATGCCGTGCGTGTTGCTCAAGAAACTCGTCCCGGGGGGAGAATGGTCGCTGGGTGGAACACCCGCGGTCGATCGCTCACACTGGGACGTGCGGCTGATCGACTCGATGCACGGCTAGCCTATCGCCCCATCGATTCCGGCATGGGCACCGCCACCACCTCGCCCTTCGCCGTCACCCCGCCCTGCCCCGACACGGTAACCTCCACGATGGTCTTGCGCGGCGTCGCCTCTTTTACCCGCCCGCGGATTTCCAGTTCGTGGCCCAGCGGTGTGGGCTTGAGGTAACTCACGTTCAACTGGGCGGTCACGTAGCGCGGTGACGGCACCTCGCCGATGGCATGACCCGCGGCGCGCAGTGCCGCCCCCGCCGCCGTTGCCATGGCATGGCAGTCAATGAGCGACGCCACCAGTCCGCCGTAGACGAATCCCGGCAGCGCGATGTGGTGGCTCTGCGGCGTGAAATGTGTGACGGTTTCGTCCCCATCCCACATCGTTCGGATGCGGTATCCGGCGGCGTTGAGCCTCCCGCACCCGTAGCAGTGCGAGAAGTCGTCGGGGTAGTAGTCCTGGATGGCGGGCTCTTTCATGCCTTTTCCTTTGTCTCGGCGCCGATGCGATCGCTCTCGATGATGAACGCATACTCCCGCGCCACATCGCGCAGGTAGTCGTAGCGGCCCGAGGCGCCCTTGTGGCCCTCGTCCATGCGTGTTCGCAGCAGCAGCGGGTTGCCGTCGGTCTTGATGGTGCGCAGCCTCGCCGTCCACTTGGCCGGCTCCCAGTACTGCACGCGCCGGTCGTTGAGGCCGCTCAGGAGCAGCATGGGCGGATAGTGCTGGGCGCGCATGTTGTCGTACGGCGAATACGACAGGATATAGTCGTGGAACTTCAAGTCGGCGGGGTTTCCCCACTCGTCGTACTCGAGCACGGTCAGCGGCAACGTGTCGTCGAGCATGGTGTTGAGCACGTCGAGAAACGGAACCACCGCCACCGCCGCGCGCCAGACCTCCGGACGCGCGTTGACCACCGCGCCAATCAGCATGCCGCCCGCGCTGCCACCGTAGCAGACGATGTTGCCCTTGCGCGCGTAGTTGCGCGCCACCAGGTGGTCGGCGCAGGCGAGAAAATCGGTGAACGTGTTGCGTTTGTACAGCTTCTTGCCGCGCTCGTACCAGTCGCGGCCCAGTTCTCCGCCGCCGCGCACATGCGCGATGGCAAAGATGAAGCCGCGGTCCAGCAGGCTCGCGCGGTTGGGCGAGAAATGCGGCTCCACGCTGATGCCATACGCGCCGTAGCCGTACAGCAACAGTGGTGCGGACCCGTCGCGCGGCGTGTCCTTGCGGTACACCAGGGAGATGGGTACGCGGGTTCCGTCGGTGGCGGCGGCGTGCACGCGCTCGCTGGTGTAGCGCGCGGGGTCGTAGTCGCCGGGGACGTCGTAGCGTTTCAACAGTGCCCGCGTGCCGGTCTGCATGTCGAAGTCGAACACGCTGCGCGGCATGGTGAGCGACGAATAGCTGAAACGCAGCTGCGTCTCCTGGAAGCCGGGGTTGCGCTCCAGCCCCACCGTGTAGACCGGCTCGTCGAAGGCGACGTAGCGCGACTCGCGCGTGATGAGGTCGATGATGCGGATGCGCTTGAGGCCGCCCTCGCGTTCCACCACCACCAGGTAGCGCTCGAAGGCTTCGATGCCCTCGATCTTCACCGCCGGGCGGTGGGGGATGATCTCGCGCCAGCTTTCGCGCGCCGTATCCGTGACCGGGGTTTCGAACACGCGAAAATTCATGGCCGCCTCGTTGCTCACGATGAACAACGATTCGCCGCTGTGGGCCACGTGGTACTCGACGTCTGCCTTGCGCGGCGCAATCAGACGCAGCGCATCCGGGTCGGTGAGTTCGCGTTGCACCGACTGGTCCAGGTGCAGCGCGCGCACCTCGCTGGTGGCATGGCTCTCCATGGTGACGAACAGGTACTCGCGGCTGCGGGACACTTCGATTCCCACGTAGAAGGCCGCGTCGGGTTCGCTGTAGAGTTCGGGGTCCCGCGCGGCGTCGGCGCCGACCTCGTGGCTGTGCAGCCGGTACGGCCGCATCTGCTCGTCCAGGATGAGGTAGAAGAGCGTGTGGCTGTCGTTGGCCCATTCCACATCGGAGGAAACGCCGGAGATGGGGCCGTCGATGACCGCACCGGTGGCGAGGTCGCGCACGAAGAGCTGGTACACCTCGCTGCCGGAGGTGTCCACCGTGTAGGCGAGCAGCGTGTGGTCCGGGCTCACTTCGGCCGCGCCCACCGCGCAGTAGGCGTGGCCCTCCGCCAGCTGGTTCTCGTCGAGGATGATCTCTTCGGCCGCACCCGGCCGGTCGCGGCGCCGGCAGAGGATCTCGTACTGGCGCCCCGCCTCGGTGCGCAGATAGTAAAGATAATCGTCCTCGCGGACGGGGACGGTGGCATCGGTCTCGCGCACGCGCGAGAGCATTTCCTGGTAGAGGGTCTCCTGCAGGGGCTCCGTTGGCGCCATGAGCGCGTCGGCGTAGGCGTTTTCGGCCCGGAGGTAGGCGGTCACTTCGGGGTTGTCGCGCTCGCGGAGCCAGTAGTAGTCATCCACGCGCGTGTTGTCGTGGACGGTGATTTCCCGCGGCACGCGGCGCGCAACCGGCGGCTTCAAGGCGCGCCGTCCGGTGTCGGTTTGTGAAGAGGATCTGCTCTGCATGCCCTACCAGTGAGTGGTGCCCTGCCCAGGGGATATTTTAGCGGACACGGGGGTGGCGCGTCTACGGCTCACTCCGCGGCCGGATTCCACAGGTGCACGTACGACAGGCCGCTGCCGGTGTTGAACAGCACCACGCGTTCGCCGGGCCGTATCCATTCCCGCTTGCGCAGCATCCGGTACGCCGCCACCGTGGCGCCGCCTTCGGGTGCGGCGAAGATGCCCTCGGTGCGCGCCATGAGATTGGCGCCCTCCATGAGTGCTGCATCCGGCACCGCCAGCGCGGTGCCGCCGGAATCGCGCAATGCGCGCAGCATGAGCACGTCGCCCACCGCCGCCGGCACGCGCAGGCCGTCGGCGATGGTGTGCGCGTCCTCGAACATCGTCGCGGTTTCCGCGCCGCTCTCGAATGCGCGCACGATGGGCGCACAGCCGTCGGACTGCACGCTCACCATGCGCGGGCGCTTCTTTCCGATCCACGCCAGCGACTCCATTTCCTGGAAAGCCTTCCACATCCCCACCAGGCCGGTGCCGCCGCCGGTGGGATAGATGACCACGTCGGGCAGCGTCCAGCCCAACTGCTCGGCCAGCTCGTAGCCGAGGGTCTTCTTGCCCTCCAGGCGGTAGGGCTCTTTGAGCGTGGAGAGGTCGAAACGCCCGTGCTTCCCCGCCTCCTCGGTGGACACGCGCCCGCAGTCCGTGATGAGACCGTCGATCAGGTGCACGTGCGCACCAAACGCGCGGCACTGGGCCACGAACGACGGCGGCACATCGGCGGGCATGTAGACGTGCGCTTCCACCCCTGCGCGCGCCGCGTAGGCGGCCAGCGCACACGCGGCGTTTCCGGCCGACGGGGCAGAAAGCGAACGTGCGCCCAGCTCGAGCGCGCGTGATACCGCCACCGCCATGCCGCGCGCCTTGAACGAGCCGGTGGGATTGGGGCTTTCGTCCTTGATGTACAACTCGTCGCCCGCACCCAGCGCGGCGGCCAGGCGCGACGCACGCACCAGCGGGGTGCCCCCCTCGCCCAGCGTGAGGCGCCGGGCGGGATCGCGCACCGGTTGCAGCTCCGGGAAGCGCCACACGCCACGGGGCCGTTGGGGCAGCGTGTTGAAATCGATGGCGCGGTGCGCGGCGTCGAGGTCATAACGCGCCAGCAGCGGCCGCCGGCAGTGGGTGGAGAGGTTGTGCAGCACGTCGGCGATGAAGCGCCGCCCGCACTGGCTGCATTCAAGATGGGAGAGGAAGCTCATCATAGAGCGGTGAGTTACTCGATCCCCGCCTTGCGCACCGCCGAGCGCAGGCTCGCCTCGGTCTGCAGTCCCACCAGAACGTCGGACACCTTGCCGTCCCGATCGATCACGACCACGGTGGGCAGCGCCTCGATCTGGTATGCCTGGAACACCTTGCCCCCGGCGTCGATGAGGCAGCGAAGCCCAATACCGTTCTTCTTGAGGAAGTCCGACGCCAGCTCGCGGCTTTCGGATGTGATGGCAAACACCATCAGCCCCTCGCGGGCCAGCTCGCGGCTAAGTGCGTCGACGTGCGGCATCTCCAGCCGACACGGCCCGCACCACGTGGCCCAGAAATCCAGCAGCACCACCTTGCCCCTGTGCTCCGAAAGCGAAACCTGCCTGCCCGCGAGGTCCGCGAGTGTGAACGGTTCGGCGGGCTGACCTGTCGGCGCCGGCGCTGGCGTTCCGGCAAACTCGTCCACGCGCATTGCGCCGGGCGGCGGGGTGAACACGAACAACGAATCCGGGGGGCGGCGATCCAGTTCCGGTGCTTCCATGCGCACGGTGGCCAACATCGACACCTCTCCCATCGACGTGATCCCCGAGACACCCAGCACGCGCTTGAGTACGAAGTCACGTTCCGCATCCACCCACATCGTGTCGGCCCGGGTGAGGGTACCTTCGCCGACGGCCATGGTGTCGGGCGGGAGCACCACCACCAGGCAGTTTCTTTCACCGGCGGCCGTTTGCACGTTCTCTTCGCGGACCAGGCGGGCACCGTCCGCCTTGCGGCCGAGCATCAGGTATTCCCCGAACGTCCCGCCATTCTGGCTCCCAATGGCCGACGACGCGGGCTTGACGGTGTACTGGCGCATCGCGACGAGATATGTCCAGGTGGAATCCTGCCGGATGAGTGACCACGAACTCATCATCGGGCTGCCGCTGGTTTCTACAAAGTGGAGGTCGGGCTGAACGCCGGCCATGTGCAACTTCCCCTCGATGACCTGTTCGCGCATAGCCGACGACTGGATGCTCATTCTCGTCTCGCCGCGGATGTCGTAAGTGGTCATTGCGCGATAGCGCTCGGCCACGCGGAGCACGCACTTCTTGCCCGCATCGCCTGCCGTGTCGGATGCGACGGTGGTAACGGACAGTACCAGGAGACACAACGGAACGATTGATAGTCGGGTTTTCATGATCGCTCCCCTTGATGAAGATCGCTTCCCCGGAAGGTCTCGTGGAGCTTCGCACCTGCAACGCTACCGGAACAGCGGGGCGCGGGCAATCCCCATTGAAACGAAAACCGCCACGCCGGTGGGGGCGTGGCGGACTTCGTCAGCAACTGCGAGGGCGGCGCGGGTCCGGGATCGTGGGGCCGTTGCAGCGGGTGTCACGCCGCCGTCGCTCTATGTCGGCTCGCGGGGGGGCTGCGCGAGCATTGTGCCTTCGCCTGCGGGTGATGACGGCGGCGGCAACCGGAAACCCGATCGACCACGTGCGATAGCCAGCCACAGCGTTATGCCTTTTCGAAGTCGCCGGCCGGCCGCCGGTCATCAGTCGTTTCAGCAAGGACACATGGATTACAGGCGGACGGCCCCACAAGTTGGTGGCTTTGGGGCCGGCGGGCAAAGAAAGTGGCCGGGGTCCGCATCCCTATGCAGAATCGACAGTTGGGGCTGGAAGATCGGCGTCGAATGGCGTACCCTAGGCGCTCAACCCCATCCGAGGTGAATTGCATGCGATACACGTTGCTTCCGGCCGCACTGATTCTCTTTCTAACCGTCCCGACACTCCACGCCGAAACCCCGTCGGCATCCGATGACACCGCCGGCGAGGCCGTGTTCCTCAAGAACACGCGCCAGCTCACCTACGGCGGCAAGCGCGCGGGTGAGGGCTACTTTTCCGCCGACGGCAAACAACTCATCTTCCAGGCCGAACGCGAGGCGGACAACCCGTTCTATCAGATTTACATTCTGTCGCTCGAAACCGGCGACTCGCACCGGGTGAGCAACGGTGTGGGCAAGACGACCTGCGCGTACTTCCGCGCTGACGGCGAACGGGTGATGTTCGCCTCCACCCACCTCGATCCGGAAGCAGCGCAGAAGCAGAAGGACGAACTCGAGTTCCGCGCCTCGGGCAAGGAGCGCCGCTACGCCTGGGACTACGACGAGACCTACGACATCTTCTCGTGCAAGCCGGACGGCAGCGACATGAAGCGCCTCACCGAGGCCCGCGGCTACGACGCCGAGGGCTCGTACTCGCCGGACGGCAAGTGGATCGTGTTCGCGTCGATGCGCGACGCGTACTCGGGAACGTTGTCCGAGGAGGACCAGAAGCGCCTGGAGATGGACCCGTCGTACTTCGGCGAGATCTACATCATGGCCGCGGACGGTTCCGGCCAGAAGCGCCTCACCACCGAGCCCGGCTACGACGGCGGCCCGTTCTTCACCCCCGACGGCAAGCGCATCGTGTGGCGCCACTTCGCGCCCGACGGCATGGTGGCCGACGTGTTCACCATGGACCTCGAGGGCGGCAACCGTGTGCAGTTGACGGATTTTGAATCCATGTCGTGGGCGCCGTTCTTTCACCCCAGCGGTGAGTACGTGATCTTCACCACCAACAAGCTGGGCTTCTCGAACTTCGAACTGTACATCGTGGACCGCGAGGGCAGCAAGGAGCCGGTGCGGGTTACCTTCACCGACGGCTTCGACGGATTGCCGGTGTTTGCGCCGGACGGAAAGACGCTGGCGTGGACGGCCAACCGCACCGCGGACAAGAAGTCGCAGATCTTCATGGCGGCGTGGAACGACCAGGCCGCGCGCGCCGCCCTTGCGGCGGCGCCGGCGCGTGACCAGCGTTCGAGTCTGGACGGCGTGCTCTGGGACCGGAACACCGCTGTCTACCGCGCACCCATGAAGCGCGACAAGAAGTCCCAGCACATCACCATGTCCCCGGAGATTCGGGCCGAAGACATGCATAACACCGTGGCCTACCTGGCCGACGACGACCTCGCGGGGCGCATGACCGGCTCCGACGGCGAGAAGAAGGCGCGCTCTTACATCGCGACGCGCTTTCGCGACGCGGGTCTCACGCCGCTCGGCGACGACGACTACCTGCAGCCGTTTCCGTTCACGTCGGGCGTAAAGCTGGTACCCGGGAAGAATACGCTTTCCGTCACCGCGAACGGCGAAACCCGCGCGCTGGAAGTCGACAAGGACTTCCGCCCCCTGGCGTACAGCGATAACACGTCGGTCGAGGGACCGGTGGCGTTCGTGGGCTACGGTCTGAAGACCCCCGCCTCGGGCGAGGGCAGCTACGACGCGTACGGCGGCTTCGACGTCACGGACAAGGTGCTGTTGATTCTCAACTACGTACCCGAAGGTGTCAGCATGGAACGGCGCATGGAGTTGAACATGTATTCCGGCGGCCGTTACAAGGCGATGGCCGCTCGCGAGCGCGGCGCGAAAGCCATCCTCGTGGTCACCGGACCCACCTCGCCCAATGCGGGCGCGCTGCAGTCGCTGGGCTTCGACCAGTCGCTGGCCGGCTCCGGCATCCCGGTGCTTTCCATCTCCGGCGAGACTGCGGACCTGCTGCTCAAGGGCCACGACAAGTCGCTCAAGGAGATCCAGGAACAGCTGGACGTGGAGAATCCGCACGCGGAGGGCACCTTCGACCTGGAGGGCGTGACCGTTTCCATCTCCACCGACATCGAGCGCGAGAAGAGCCAGGGCAACAACGTAATCGGCTACCTGCCCCCCGCCAACAACGACGACACCGCGCCGGTGCTGGTGATCGGCGCGCACTACGACCACCTCGGCCTCGGCGAGAGCGGCTCGCTGGCCGACAAGGACGAGCAGGGCAAGATTCACAACGGCGCAGACGACAACGCGTCGGGAACCGCCACCATGCTGGAACTGGCCGACGCGCTGAGCGCCCTGTACCAGAGCGACCCGGACAAGTTCACCTTTGGCATCGTGTTCGCGGCGTGGTCGGGCGAGGAGATCGGCGTCATCGGCTCCAACTACTGGGTGCAGCACCCCACCCTTCCGCTGGAGCGCGTGGCCGCGTACCTGAACTTCGACATGGTGGGTCGCATGAAGGACAACACGCTGATGCTGCAGGGCGTGGGGTCGTCGGACGCGTGGGCCGGGTTCATCGAGAAGCGCAACGTGGTGGCCGGCTTCGACCTGAAACTGCAGGAGGACCCGTACCTGCCCACGGATACCTACGCGTTCTATCCCGCCGGCGTGCCCGTGATTGCCTTCTTCACCGGCAGCCACGCGGACTACCACCGCCCCAGCGACGATACCGAGACGCTCGACTACCCGGACATGGAGCGCGTCGCGAAGTTCGCGATGGGCATGGCGCTCGACATCATGGCCGGGGGCGAGAAACTGGCGTACGTGAAGGTGGCACCGTCCAGCGAGAACACCGGGTCGCGCGCGTCGATGCGCGTGTTCCTGGGCACCATCCCCGACTACTCGGAGGGCGAGATGGAGGGGGTCAAGCTCACCGGCGTGCGCGCCGACGGCCCCGCGGACAAGGCGGGCCTCAAGGGCGGCGACGTGATCGTCGAACTGGCCGGCAAGGAGATCAAGAACATCTACGACTACACCTACGCGCTGGATGCGCTCAAGGTGGGTGAGCCGGCGACGGTGGTCGTCATTCGGGACGGCGAGCGCGTGTCGCTGTCGATCATCCCCGAGGCGCGAAAGTAACTGCACAGGAGGAAGCCGCATGGTTCGCTTTGCCTGGATTCGTAGTATGCTCGCGGTATGCGCGGCGACGATGCTCGTTGCGGCGTGTTCCACCGTTCCCCTCACCGGTCGCAAACAACTCAACATCATCCCGGATTCCGAGATGCTCTCGATGAGCTATCAGCAGTACGACCAGTTCCTCACCGAAAACAAGAAGTCCACCGACGCCGGGAAGACGGCCATGATCCAGCGCGTCGGCAAGCGTATCCAGGCGGCGGTGGAGCAGTACGCGCGCGACACCAACAACAGCAAACAACTCGACGGCTACCAGTGGGAGTTCAACCTGGTGGAGAGCGACGAGGTCAACGCGTGGTGCATGCCCGGCGGCAAGGTGGTCTTCTACACCGGCATCCTGCCGGTGTGCCAGGACGAGAACGGCATCGCGGTGGTGATGGGGCACGAAGTGGCGCACGCGGTGGCCAAGCACGGTTCCGAGCGCATGAGCCAGGGGTTGCTGGCACAGATGGGCGGCGTGGCGCTGTCCGAAGCGCTCAAGAGCGAGCCCGAGCAGACGCAGGCGCTGGCCATGACCGCCTTCGGCGTGGGCGCGCAGTACGGCGCGCTGCTTCCCTTCAGCCGCAAGCAGGAGAGCGAGGCCGACCACCTCGGGCTGGTGTTCATGGCCATGGCGGGGTACGACCCGCACGTGGCGGTGCCCTTCTGGGAGCGGATGGCGGCGGGCGGCGGCGGCAAGCCGCCGGAGTTCATGAGCACGCACCCGTCGGATCAGACTCGCATCAATAATCTCAACAGCCTTATGCCGGAGGCGATGAAATACTACAAGCCAGTTCCATAAGGTGTTTCCTTCTCGCCGGCACCCTGTTCGTGGCGCTCAGCGGGGGTGCCATCCCGGCGTCCGGGGCTGACCGGAAGCCGGACGACTCTCCGCGCAACGCCATCCAGGCGCGCACCGGCGACTTCGACACGATGCGCGACAACCGCGTAATACGCGTCCTGGTTCCCTACAGCCGCACCCTGTACTTCAACGACAAGGGCAAGGAGCGGGGTCTCACCGCGGAACTGGTGCGCGACTTCGAGGAATACATCAACCAGAAGTACCGCAAGACCCTCAAGCGCCGGCCGATCACCGTCCTCATCATTCCCACCCCACGCGACCAGCTGATTCCCCACCTGGTGCAGGGGCTGGGCGACATCGCCGCCGGAAACCTCACCGCCACCGACGAGCGTCTGAAACAGGTCGACTTCACCGCGCCCCCGGACCAGCGGCCCGTCTCGGAAGTCGTGCTCACCCGCAAGCAGGACGGTCCGCTGGCGAGCGTTGACGACCTCGCGGGCCGCACCGTGCAGGTGCGCGCATCGTCGAGCTATTACGAGAGCCTGCGCCTGGTAAATCAGACGCTTGCGCAAGACAAGAAGAAACCCATCAAGATCGTCGCCGTCTCAGAAGTGCTCGAAGACGAGGACCTGATGGAGATGCTGGACGCCGGCGTGCTGCAGACAATCGTGGTGGACGACTGGAAGGCAACCATGTGGGCCCAGATACTCCCCGGCATCCTCGTCAACGAAGGGGCGGCGGTGCACAGCGGCGGCCTCACCGGGTGGGCGTACCGCAAGAACAGCCCGCTGCTCGCGGCCGAACTGAACGACTTCTACTACAAGTACGAGAAGCAGCGCGGAACCATTCCCTATCGCTTTGCCCAGTACAACAAGCAGGTGAAACGGCTGCAGGACCCGACCGGGCGCAACGACTGGAAGCGCTTCCAGGAAACGATGGCGCTGTTCGAGAAATACGGCGCGCAGTACGGCTTCGACCCGCTGATGCTGGTGGCGCAGGGCTTCCAGGAGTCAAAGCTGGACCAGAGCGTGCGCAGCCCGGTGGGTGCGATCGGCGTCATGCAGCTCATGCCGAATACGGGGGCGGCGATGAAGGTGGGGGACATCACGGTGACCGAGCCCAACATCCACGCCGGCGCCAAGTACCTGAACAAGATCATGACCGACTACTTCCAGGACGCACACTTCGACGACTTCAACCGTACCCTGTTCGCGTTTGCGGCCTACAACGCCGGTCCCAGCCGGATCTCGAGCCTGCGCAAGGAGGCGGCCAATCGCGGACTCAACCCGGACGTGTGGTTTGAGAACGTGGAGATCGTGGTGTCGGAAAAGGTGGGCAGCGAGACGACGAAATACGTGCGCAACATCGTGAAATACTACGTCGCCTACAAACTCGCGCTGGAGATGCAGGAAGAGCAGCAGAAGGCGCGCGAAGCGCTGAAACCGTCGGGCGGCTGAACCCACCCCGATCACCATTCTGCATGAAATAGCCCTGTGATTCTGACGCGGCACCTGCGTCTCATTGTTCGTCCAGGGGCCCGAGTGCCCGGAAAGAACAGGTGCCGCAATGAGAACGCGTCTTGTCGCTTCCGCCGTGGCGGCGGTGGCGTTTGTCGGGTTTCTCTCCCTCCCCCGCATCGCGGGGGCGCTGTCGACCGAGGTATTTAACTCCAGTTTTGATAATGGGTTACCGGCGGAGATGTCCGCCCCGGGCTGCGGTCTGGACGGGGTCCAAGGCTGGGCCGGACTGGGAACACCGGGCAACCAGTTTTCCGGGAGTTTCCTCCGCTACAGCACCATTTCCATTGTCGACACAAAGCTCACGCTTCACAACCTGCCCGCGCACGACCACGTTTCCATCTCGTTTCTGCTGGCCGTGATCGACTCGTGGGACGGCACCGAGCTGCTCAAGGTGTCGGTGGACGGCGTGGAGGTGTTCTCCAACTGGTTCCAGCTTGCCTCCGGCGATGCATCCAGCTACATCGCGCCTCCGGGCGGACTGTTGAGCTCGGGCACCGAGCTCGGATTCAGCCTCGGCTCCTGGTACGCCCGCGACCGGGCCTATGACATGTTGGTGGAACCGGTGTTCAACGACATTCCCCACACCGCCGACTCGCTCGTGGTCACCTGGTACCTGGGCGCCGTTTCGGGGGGAGCGGCGGCAAACTGGCAGGGCGGAAACGATGAGTCGTGGGCGCTCGACAACGTGCGGGTGTCGGTTTCCGGGGCGGCCACCGGCATCGGCGGCACCCCCGGACTTCACGCCCTGACGCTGCTGGGAAACGCGCCCAACCCCTTCCAGGCGAGCACGACGTTTCGGGTGTGCTCGCCGCGTGAGGACGAGGCGCAGGTTGATGTGTTCGACGCAACGGGGCGGCGCGTGCGCAGCACGTCGGCGCGGCTCACGGGCGGCTGGCAGGATATGGCGTTTTCCGGCGTGGACGACCACGGTCGCCCGCTGGCGAGCGGCGTGTACTTCTATCGCGTCACAGGCGCGGGGGCCACACAAACGCGCAAGATGGTAATCATGCGCTGAGGGAGTTTCTCCGCTGCGGGGAGCAACGGGGCTATCCCACCAGCTTGTGTTTCTTCCCCACCTTCTTGAACGCGGCCAGGGCGCGGTCCAGGTGCTCCTTGCTGTGCCCCGCGGAGATCTGCACGCGGATGCGCGCCTTGCCCTTGGGCACCACCGGGTAGCTGAAGCCGATCACGTAGATGCCCTCGGCGAGCATGTCGTGCGCCACGTCGTGCGCGAGCCTGGCGTCGCCCAGCATGATGGGGCAGATGGGGTGTGACCCTTCCACGATGTTGAAGCCCGCCGCCGTCATGCCGGTGCGGAAGTAGCGCGTGTTCTCCTCCAGGCGGTCGCGCAGGTCGGTGCTCTTTTCCAGCAGACCGACCACCGCGAGCGACGCGGCCACAATCGGCGGCGCCACCGAGTTGGAGAACAGATACGGCCGCGAGCGCTGGCGCAGCATCTCCACGATCTCCTTATGTCCCGTGGTAAATCCTCCGGACGCGCCGCCCATGGCCTTGCCCAGCGTGGAGGTCATGAGATCCACGCGACCCACCACGTTGTTGAACTCGGGCGTGCCGCGCCCGGTCTTGCCCACGAAGCCGGTGGCGTGGGAGTCGTCCACCATGACGATGGCGTGGTACTTGTCCGCCAGGTCGCAGATGTCCTTGAGCTTCGCAATGGTGCCGTCCATGGAGAACACACCGTCGGTGGCGATCATGCGCAGGCGGTGCTTCTGTGCCTCCTTGAGGCACTTCTCCAGGTCGTTCATGTCGCTGTTCTTGTAGCGCATGCGCTCGGCCTTGCACAGGCGCACGCCGTCGATGATGGAGGCGTGGTTCAGCTCGTCGGAGATGATGCAGTCCTCCGCGCCGAGCAGCGTCTCAAACAGGCCCCCGTTGGCGTCGAAGCACGACGAGTACAGGATGGCGTCGTCCGTGCCGAGGAAGCGCGAGATGGCGGCTTCCAGCTCCTTGTGGATGGTCTGGGTGCCGCAGATGAAGCGCACCGACGACATGCCGTAGCCCCACGTGTCGAGCGACTTGCGCGCGGCGTCCACCACCTTCGCGTGCGACGACAGCCCGAGGTAGTTGTTGGCGCAGAAGTTGATGACTTCGCCGCCCGCCACCTGGATGGCCGCGGCCTGCGCGCTCTGGATGATGCGTTCGTCCTTGTAGAGACCGGCCTCGCGGATGGCCGCGATTTCCGTGTTGAGCACGTCCTTCAATGATCCGTACATGATGGTCTCCTTGTGGCTGTCTAGTGCTTCTTCAGCAGTGACGGCCAGTTCTGCACAATGGCGATGCTCTGCGGCGGAATGATCCCGTTGGGGAGGAGCATCAACAGGCGCTTCCCGTCCGGCGCCAACTGCGCGTCGAACATGTCTTCCGGAAACTGCCCAGCCTGGTGCGGGCGTCCAACCCGGAACGGATCCTGGGAAATGACATCCACCGCGTACACCACCCGCCAGCGCGCCGCCTCCGAGTAGTAGATGCGGGTTCCGTCCTTCGACCAGCCGTGGTTGAACGCGCCGCCCGTCGTGACCTGGTACTTGGCGCCGCCCTGCGGGTACGCCTGCACGTACACTTCCGTGCGCCCGGACTCATCGGAGTTGTACAGCATCCAGCGCCCGTCGGAGGAAACCTTGCCGCTTTCCTCGACGTACGGCGTCACCAGGTACGGCCATGGATCCGAGCCGTCCAGCGGTAGCACCCAGATGTCACGGCGCGTCCTGGGATCCTGGCGGGAGAAGACGAGCGCCTTTCCATCCGGGGTCCAACCGCTGAGGAACTTGAACGCGTCGTCGCCCTCCATGAATCGCTGCACCGCCGCACCCGTTCCCACGCTGGCAACGACAAAGCAGGGCGCCGAATTGGCGGCGGCCTGCAGGTAGGCGACGCGGCTGCCATCCGGAGACCAGGCTGAATTTTCATTGAACCCGGGGTCATAGCTGAAACGCGACACCACACCGCGTTCCAGATCGACCGACCACAGGTCGCTGGCAAACAACCCGTCGCTGCGTTTCAGGATGGCGTGACGGCCGTCGGGCGCAAGTTGCACGTCGGTGTACTCGCCGGGCACCATGGGGACCGGCGACAGCACGTTGCCCGAAAGATCCGTCCACACCAGCCGGGTCGCAGAGGGTACGTTGCGCAGGTACGCCAGCGTTCCGTTGGTTGACGCGGAGAGCGGCGCCGCGCCGGAGAATCCCGTTCCCAGCGGGCGATCGCCCAACGGAATCGCCTCGCCGGTGACCTGTCCTTTTGCCGCGTCGAACGGAACCGCCACCAGCACGTCGTCGCGCTGGTACACCAGGTAGCCGGGTGCCGCATAGACCGCCCCGGTGCCGGCGTTGTCGAGCACCTTGCGGCGCTCGCTCCCGTCCAGCGAACCCAGCCAGATCGTGAACTTTCCGTCCTGGGGCGGCAGCGTCGAAAACAGGAAGTGTTTCCCGTCGGGCAGGAAATAAGGATAGCGGTGTGCGGTCTCGGTGGAATCGAGCGTTGTAATCGGCGTGCTCTCGCCCCCGTTGGCGGACACCCGGTACAGCGGACCCTCCGAGAGCGGCGAGAACACGATGACGCCGTCGCGGTTCCAGGTGCCGCCGCGCGCGGCCGTGGTTTCGCAGATGAACTCCGGCTGGCCACCGTCCACCGCGATCTTCATGAGCCGGTTCTGGCGCGCGAAGTACCCGACGTACTTGCTGTCCGGCGACCAGAACGGCTGCTGGCCGAGGTCGGTTCCCGCAAGCGGTCGCGCGGAGAGAGATTGCATCGAACGGACCCACAACGTGGGCGCGATGGCGGAGTCCGCGGCGACAAAGACGATCATGCTTCCGTCTGGCGAGATCGCCTGGTGCACACCGTCTCCATTGAAGCGCATCCCGGGATCATCCGCGATCTCGAAGCGCGCCGCCGGCACGGGCGCGGGCTTGTTCAACATGCCCGTCAACTGCCAGGTCGCCGTGGCCGTTGCGATAACCAGCCCCATCGCCGCAGCGAACCGTTTGCGCGTCGTCCGGGAAGAACGCGGCCCGTGCGCCACACCCGAGCCCGATTCCCGGGTCGAAATCACATCCTCGATCTCGATGCGGGCATCCCCGATGTCGCGCAGGCGGCGCTTGATGTCCTTCTCAAGGCAGCGGCGCAGGAGGCTGCGGATGCGCGAGGGCGTGCGCGCCGGCAGCGCGTCCCAGTCGGGCTCGCGCTCGAGGATGCGCGCGATTAAATCCGAGACGGTGTCACCGGCAAAGCACTGGCGGCCGGTGAGACACTCGTAGAGCACACACCCGAACGACCAGATGTCGGTGCGTTTGTCCACCGCGCGCCCGCGCGCCTGCTCGGGGCTCATGTAGGCGGCAGTGCCGAGGATGACGCCGGCGCCGGTGACCTGGTGGGTGAGCGTGGGCGAATGGGTGAGGGTGACGTCGGAGCCCGAGGCGGAGCCGGTACCGCTCTTGGCGAGACCGAAGTCGAGCACCTTGGCGTCGCCGGCGGGCGTGATCATCACGTTGCCGGGCTTCAAATCGCGGTGCACGATGCCGCTCTCGTGCGCGGCCTCCAGGGCGGCCGCGATCTGCACGGCGATCTGGAGCGCTTCCTCGATCGACAACGTCCCGCGGTCGAGGCGCTGCGCGAGCGTCTCCCCTTCCACGAATTCCAGGATCAAGTAGCGGTGGCCGCCGACGTCTTCGATGCCGAAGATGCCGGCCACGTTGGGGTGGGTGAGCGAGGCGAGCAGCCTGGCTTCGCGCTCGAAGCGCGCAAGCCGCTCGGGATCGCGCGCGAACTCGTCGGGCAGCGCCTTGACGGCGACGTCGCGCGCGAGGCGCGAATCGCGGGCGCGGTACACCTCGCCCATTCCCCCCGCCCCGATCGGGGCGAGGATTTCGTACTGTCCGATCTTGCTGCCGGGGGTCAGGGGCATGGAATGCGGGCGCGCCCTACCACCGGATGATCAGTTTCGGGTGGGTGCCGATCTTCTTTTCGAACGCCGCCGGATTGAAGTCCTGCGCATCCACGATGGTGTCCTTGCCCTTGTTGAGCATGAGATTCCAGATCTTGTCCTGGATGCCGTTTTCCTTCTGCTCCAGCAGATTGCGCGTGATCTCCCAGGTCTCAAACAGACGCCGTCCGATCACGCTCTGGATGCGGATGCCCTTGACGATGGTGCGCTGGAAGTCCTGGATCTTGAAGTCGCCCGACTTGAGGCCGAACAGCACCACGTCACCACCGCGGCGCACCGCCTGGATCGCATTGTTGACCGACGAGTTGTAGCCCGCCATCTCCATGGCTACGTCCACGCCGTCGATGCCGCTGAACTTCACCACCGCCGCGACGACGTCCGGGTCGGCCTTCCAGCCATTGCGCTCGTCGCTGCTCGGCTTGAACGTCACCACTTCGTCCGCGCCCAGCTTGCGCGCGAGCTCCGCGTTGATGGGGTTGGGCTCGATGCCGATGATGCGCGAGGCGCCCAGCGCCTTGGCGATCATGATGGCGAACTGGCCGATGGCGCCGCAGCCGAACATGGCCACGGTCTTGCCACGCAGGTCCACCGCCGTGCTGGCGTGCACGGCATTACCGAACGGCTCCTGGATGGCCGCCACTTCGGGCCGGATCTTCCTGGGATCGGTGCGCCACAGCACGCTCGCGGGCAGTTTGATGAACTCGGCAAAGCCGCCGTCGCGCGAGATGCCGATGATGCGCTCGTCGGTGCACACGTGCCGCTGGTTGATGAGGCACTGGTGGCAGCGCCCGCAGGTGATGTGCGATTCGGCTGCCACCAGGTCGCCCCTGCTGAAGCCGTAGTGCGCGCCCGCCACCGCGCCCACCTCTACCACTTCACCCAGCACTTCGTGCCCGATGACGCGCGTGGTCTTGCCCTCCGCCTTGAGGGAGTCGTGAATCATGGCCTTGAACGAGCGCCGGAACCAGATGCCGGCGTCGGAGCCGCAGAAGCCGGTGTACTTCACTTTCAAGATCACGGACTCGGCGTCGCGCGGATCGTCAGCATCCAGCGTGGGCCGCAGCACGCGCTCGCGGCGGAAGCCGCGCGTCTTGTCCCAGCGATCCTTGTCGGCGTCGTAGACCAGCGCCCACATCTCCTCGCCCTGGCGCGGCATGGCTTCGCGATCGGTGCGCGCGGCGCCGGCGCCGCGCGGCTTGCTGGTTACACGCTGCGTTCGGCCCGTGGTGCTGGTTCGCGATGATGTCGACATTTTAGATGTTCCCTTCGGTTTGAAGTCGCTTCTATCCCGTGGCGGTGCGGCGCGCCGGTTCGAGTGCGCGGCCGTGGAGGGTGGCACCGTGCGCGTCTTCGATGACAACGCGAACGATATCGCCCAGCTCCACGCCATCCGCGGGAAGAATGGTGTGTTTGAAATTGTCGGTGCGGCCGGTTACGAAACCGGCCCGATGAGGATCGGTCTCTTCGACCAGAATCTCCTGCGTGCTCCCCACCAGCGAGCGGTTGATCTCGCGGGTGATTTCCTTCTGCATCTCAACCAGGTGGACGATGCGCCGGGTCTTTTCTTCCGGCGTCACGTCGTCGGCAAGCTTGCGCTGGGCGTAGGTGCCCTTGCGCTCGGAATACTTGAAAATGAACGCGGCGTCGAAGCGCACGTCCTGCATGAGGCGCGCGGTCTCGTCGAACTCGGCCGCGGTCTCGGTGGGAAAGCCCACGATGGCGTCGGTGGTGAGCCCCAGGTTGGGGATGGTGCCGCGCATTTCGTCCACCAGCGCGCGGAATTCGGCGTTGCTGTAGGTGCGGCGCATCAGGTCGAGCACACGGTCGTTCCCCGCCTGCAGCGGCAGGTGAATGTGCTTGCACAGGTTGGGGTGCCCGGCGATGGCCTTGATCAAATCGCTCGGGAAGTCCTTGGGATGCGGCGATGTGAAGCGCACGCGCTCCACGCCGGGGACGTCGCCCACCATGCGCATCAGGTCGGCGAAGCGCACGTCGCCGTGGCGGTACGAGTTGACGTTCTGCCCCAGCAGTGTCACCTGGCGGAAGCCGTCGCGTACAAGCGCCTCCACCTCGGCCACGACACCCTTCGGATCGCGGCTGCGCTCGCGCCCGCGCGTAAACGGCACCACGCAGAAGGTGCACATGTTGTCGCAGCCGCGCATGACCGCGATCCACGCGTTCACGCCACCGCTGCGCACGGGGTCCACGCCGCTGTAGGTCTCGGTGGTGGATAGCTTGAGCGCCGCCTTCTCCAGGGTGGAGGCATCGAGGCCGGTGACACCGCGCGAGGCGGCAATCAGCTCCGGCAGGTGGCGGTAGGCGTCCGGGCCGGCCACGAAGTCGATGACGTCGTGTCCGTCCATGAGGTCCTGTTTGAGGTTCTGCGCCATGCAGCCCAGGATGCCGACGGTGATTTCGGTGCGGCGCGCGGCGCGCTGGTGCTTCAAGCGCTGCAGGCGGCCGTAGATCTTCTGGTGCGCGCGCTCGCGGATGGCGCACGTATTAATGAGCACCACGTCGGCCCGCTCGAAGCGGTCGGTGAGCGCGTGGCCGTGCCCGACGAGGATCGACTTCACGAGCTCGGAGTCGTACTCGTTCATCTGACAGCCGTAGGTTTCGATATAGACGTTGAGATTCATTTGCGGCGCCCTCTGCCCGCACGGTCACCGCGGCGGTGGGTCACCGCAACGAAGTGGCGTGAAGATAACGTGTTAGGCGGTTCCCACTATAACAGAAGCGGCCCCGCCCGGAAAGGCCGGGAATCCCGCCCCGCCGGCATACGCCGGAGGGGCGGGAACTGGCGATCCTAGTGGGTTCCGCTGCCCGCGGGCGCGGGCGGCGTCGGGACCGGAACGAGGTTCTTGACGGGTGGCAACGACTTGAGATAGGCGAACATGGCCTTCAAATCGTCGTCGTTCACCTGGGCGAGGTTCTGCCACGGCATCGGGGGCAGGATGGGCCGTCCGTCGCCCATGTGTTTGCCGGTGTGCATCGCCTTGACGAAGATGTCTTCGGTCCACAGGCCGATGCCGGTCTGCTCGTCCGGCGTCAGGTTGGCGGCATAGGTCACACCCCATGGTCCCACAAACACGGTCAGGTGCTGCCCCATCAGATACCAGTAGCCGGGTGCGTAGGCGCGCGTGTCCACCGGCGGCACCTTGGCGTCCGACGGATGGCCCGACAGAAGCCGGGTTTCGTCCGGCGCCATGCCGGCGGCGCTGAACACCTTGGGCGAGTGACAGTCGTTGCACCCGCCGAGATTCACCAGGTAGCGCCCGCGTTCGATCTGTTCTTTCGACGCCTTCTCCGCCGCGGCGACAGACCCCGCCGCAGCGATAACACACACCACTACCATGCAAGCAATGCGGCCAGACATGGTCACGGGAAGTTCCTCCGAAATGTGAAGTGAGTGCCTGCTACAGAACGTAACGACGCGGAAATTCTATGAGGCGGTCCCGCCGCCGTCAATGGCGATCAGCGCGTGAGAACGGGGATTTTCGGCGTTTCCCCTCGGGGAGTATTCCTAGTCGGGGCGTGGCACTTCGCTCATGAGTGCTAGCGTGTTGCCGTCCGGATCGGGGAAGAACGCCAGCCACAGGTCGGCTTCCTGGCCACGATGGATGAGCCGCGGTTCGTGGGTGAACGTGACGCCGCGACCCTGGAGTTCGCGGTGGGCCGCCTGAATGTCGTCGACCCGGAAATACACGATCGACGAAAACCGGGCGCCGTCGGCCCCCTCGGGAAGCCCGAGCATCAGGCGCACGTCGCCGGCCTGGAAGAACGCCATGCCGGGTGCCTCGAAGAGCATGGGGACGCCGAGCACGTCGCGGTAAAAAGCGACCGCACGTGGCAGATCCTTGACGGTAATTGCAATCTGGCCAATCGTGGAGAGGCCGAAGGTGGCGTGCATATCGGGTCCTCCTGACGAGGAAGTCTGAACGCGGTGCGGTCCGGCGAGAAGAGGGTAAACAACCCGCGGGGAGTGGTCAATCCCGCGCGGCCTTGCTACCGGTGCCGGATCGTGTAACACTGTGGCTCCCTTATGCCTTCACCCACGCGATCCACGCCCCCGGTCATCTCCACCCGGAAGATCCGGGTCGGTCTGCAGCTGTTCCTGGCGTTCAGCATTGTCGGCTTCTTCATCGTCTTCCAGCGCGCCTCCATCGGCGAAACCATCCACAACCTGGCCCATTTCGACCCGCGCTACCTCGCCCTCGCACTGGGGCTGGTGGCACTGGACTGGATGGCGTCCGGCGCGCGCATCTATATCTTCGCCCGCAAGGTCTACCGCCCCATCACCTTCGGCGCCTGCATGCGCTCCTGCTTCGCCAATGTGTTCCTGGGCGGCGCCACGCCGTCGCAGACCGGCGGCGCGGCGGCGCAGGTCTACGTGCTCTACGCCGAAGGAATGACGGTGGTGGACGCCACCGTGGTGTGTTTCGTGGGCGGCTTTCTGGGGACCACCATCATCCTGCTCGCGTGCGCCATCATCTTTTCGTTCATGGTGCACCCGGAATTCGTGCCGGTGGGGCTGCGCACCATATCGGGGCTGTCGTTCACACTCTTCGCGCTGATCCTGGTGGCGGTTTTGCTCTCACTGCTCAGCCCGACGCGATTCAAGCGCATCGTGCACGCACTGATGCAGCGGGTGCCGAAGTACGGAAGAAGGTTGGAGCACTCCCACGTGGTGGAGAAGCTGTTCGACACGGTCGACCGTTACCACGACCTCATGACCGGTTTCCTGGTGCACAGCAAGCTGCTGTTTCTGGCGGGACTCTTGCTGACCGCGGTGATCTACCTAAACAAGTTCACCATTGCGTGGGTGGTGCTGAAGGGGCTGGGGGTGCACGCCGACCCGTGGTCGGTGCTGTACATGCAGGTGGTGCTGCTGTTGATCTTCTACTTTTCGCCCTCCCCGGGCGCGTCGGGGTTCGCCGAGGTGACAACGATGGCGGTGATGGATTCGGTGATCCCCAAGGGCTTCGAGGCCACGTTCATCCTGCTGTGGCGCTTCTTCACGCTGGTGCTGAACATGATGATCGGCGCGGGCGTGCTGCTTGGCTACATCTCGGGCCGCCGCGGTCGGCGTCGCGTCGAATGAGACTGGCGGACGCGATAGCGGGTCGCATGAAATAGCGCTCCTCCGCTCATGGTCCTCGCGCGAAGCATTTGGAATCGCGCTGCGGAAATCGCGTCGGAGCGCTGTTTCATGCTCCATGCGCATCAGCACGCTGAATGAATACAATGACAAGAAGACTTGCGCCTGTGACACATTGCGTCTTGCTGCAATGTTGATTGTTGCTATGTTGCAGTAGTGACTCCTCCCGTGGTGCAGCGGCTGTGCGCGTGTCACAAGGAGGACCTGCCATGTCCCTACGATCCCTCCCCGACAGGGTCATTCTCTCCCGTACTCTTGAATTCGTCAGACGCGAGCGTTCCGCGACGCTCGACGTGTTGCGACATCTTTCTGAAATAGAGCGGCGCAAGCTGCACCTCAAGCAGGGATACGCGTCGATGTTCGCGTACTGCACGCAGGCCCTCGGCTATTCGGAGTCCGCCGCGGTGCGCAGAATAAGATCGGCCCGCTGCGCCACCCGCTTCCCCGAGGTATACGAGCTCCTGGAAGCCGGCGACGTGAACCTGTGCACGGTCTCGATCGTGTATCGGTTCTTGAAGCCCGACACCAGGGACCGGCTTCTGGAGAGTATTCGCGGTTGCTCACAGGCGCAGGTAAGGGACATCGTCGCCGCCCTGCAGCCCTGTCCGATGCCCGCGGAGGTCATCCGACCTCTGGTAGTTCAGAAGGAGGCACGACCCGCACCGGCGTTGCTCGAATCGGGACTGGCATCCGCACCGGCTGCCCCGGTTCCGCATGTCGCTTGTGAAAATATTGCGTACCGCCGCAGCGGCGGTAACGGCCCCGGGCCGCTCGTGGCAGTCGCCACCGAGAAGCGCACGCAGCTCTCCTTCACGGTCGGCGAGGCCTTCATGGGCAAACTCAACCGCATCAAGTCGCTTGCGTGGCACCGGCTGCCGGTGAATCCATCGCTCGAGCAGGCGTTCGAGTTGGCGATGGACGTCTTTCTTGATAAACACGATCCCGCGGCGCGACAGGTACGTCGAGAGAATCGCCGGACGCCAGAACCGGCGCGCACACCGTCGCTCAGGGAGCCCAACCTGCGCCATGTCAGCGCGGCGGTACGAGACCAGGTGTTCATACGCGACCAGGGCTGCTGCACCTATGTGGGCGCGAACGGTCGTGTGTGTGGTTCGAAACGGGGATTGCAGTTCGATCACGTGGTGCCGGTGGCCCGGGGCGGCGGGGCCACGGCGGACAACCTGCGTCTGCTCTGCGCCTACCACAACCGGCTGGAAGCGGCGCGGCTGGGACTCCCGGCGGGCCCGTCGCACGAACGCCCGGAAGTGGGGCGGTCGCGATAGCGCTCCTCCGCTCATGGTCCTCGCGCGAAGCATTTGAAATCGCGCTGCGGAAATCGCGTCGAATCGCTATCGCGACCGCCCAACGGCCTCTGCGCGCCCCCCCCCAAAGGAACTCAGTCAAACACGTAGTCGCGCACCCGGGCGGCGATCTGCGGGTCCGTCATCTTGTCCGCGGGTTCGATTTTCAGCGTCACGCCGCTCAGTTCGTGCAGCGTCTGCGCGATCTCCGCGAACTCGTTCTTGGCTGTGGCCGGTCCCATCACCAGGAGGTGGTCCGGGCGGCCAATCTGTGAAGCAACATTCCGGTAGAAATTTGCGAGCTTGTGCTGGTGGGCCTCTTCGCGGCCGTGTTCCTTGACACCGGTGCGCGGTGCCCACGGCGTGCCGGTGCGCTTTCCACCCGACGGCGGCGATACCGGCTCCACTTGTGACTCGATGGTCCGCCGGTTCTCGACGCCGTCCGCGATCTCCACGACGACCGCACGGCGATGATCGATCCAGATTCCAACCTTCTTCATGATTCCCTCCTGATGTCTCCCACGGCCACCACCCGCTCCGCGTTACCGTCCAGCTCGACATCCTTCACCGCTACGCGGGCGATCCGGTTGCTGAGATTTTCTGGTGATTGTACGCGCACCCGAATATAACTATCCGAAAAACCCGTCCACAAGCCGCCGTCGCCGGTCCCCTCGAAGAGCACGTCCATAACCCCGTTCGTCCGTTCCAGATACGTCGCGTGCTGGCGCGCCAGCGCCAGCCGGCGCAGGTATTCGCTGCGCCGCTGGATCCGCGCCGCCGGCACCGGTTGGTCCATGCCATAGGCACTGGTGCGCGGCCGCGCAGAAAAACTGAACACGTGCACGTTCACAAACGGCAGCGCGCGCACCATCTCGCACGAACGCTCGAACGCCGCCTCGCTCTCGCCCGGAAAACCCACCATGACGTCGGTACCCAGGCCGATGCCCGGCACGCGCGCCACTGCGTCTTCCATGAACGCGCGATAGACATCGGCGTCGTAGCGGCGCCGCATGCGGGAGAGCGTGCGACTGTCGCCACTCTGCAGGGGAACATGCAGGTAGCGGCATAACTTGCCGCCCGCCGCCATCTCGTCCAGCAGGGCGTCTTCTATGGTAGTGGGCTCGATGGAACTGATGCGGATGCGGTCCAGCGGCTCGATGTCGCACAGGGCCTTCACGACATCGGCGAGTGTGCGCCCGCCATCATTATAAGTCCCGACGTTGACGCCGGTGATCACCAGCTCGCGGTGACCGGCGGCGGCGAGTTTGCGCGCCTCGCGCAGGATGTCCCGGTAGTCGCGACTGCGCGCCCGGCCGCGCGCGCGCGGGATGATGCAGAACGCGCACACGAAGTCGCAACCCTCCTGGATCTTCAGGTTGGCGCGCGTGTGCAGCGGATAGACACCGGTACCCGCAATTTCGAAACCGTGCTTCGTCGCCGGGTTGTTGATGACGGTGGGCTCCGGCAGCTTAACCGGCGCGGAAATGATATCCGGCAACCGCAGCTTATGGGCGGTGCCCACCACGAAGTCCACGCCCGGTATGCGCGCGAGCGCGTCGGCATCGGTCTGCGCGTAGCAGCCGATAGCGGCCACGCACGCGTCGGGGTTGCGCCGCGCCACCCAGCGCAGGCGGCGGCGCGACTTCGATGTAGCCTGGCCGGTGAGCGTGCAGGTGTGCAGGACGAAGAGGTCGGCGTCGAGGGGATCGGTGGTAAGCGCGTAGCCCTTCTCCGCGAAGCGGCTCTGGAGAATGGCGCTTTCCGCCTGATTCAGGCGGCAGCCGAGGGTTTCGATGGCGATCTTGTACAACGTCGATGGGCTCCACGAACGCCGGCGGCGAACCACAAGTCTAGCAGATTCGCCGGTGCGAGAAAACCCGTCATGATACCGGCCGCTACTCCACCCTGACGATCTTCACGGTCGCAAGGTCGTACGGCGTGGCCACGCGCACGAAGTACACGCCGGACGCCGCGCGCGCGCCGTTGGGCATGCGTCCGTCCCAGAAGACGGCGCGCGCCTCACCGGCCGGGACCCTGCCCTCGTCGAATCGTGTCACCACCGCACCGGTGGCGTCGTAGATGGTCACGCCAACGCGCCCCTCGCGCGGCAATGTGTAATTGATGCGCACGCCCGGGTTGAACGGATTGGGCGCGGCGGAGACCGCAATAAGGGAAGGGGTCCGGTCCTGAACGCCGGTGAGCGTGGTGGGAGTCAGGATGGCCGCCAGTGTGTCCAGTGCGGCCGGGCCGTTGAAACCGCCGCCGCTGGTGCTGGTCACCGTCGTCGCAATGGCGTCGAACTTCTTGTTCAGGAAACCCGGTGCAATGGGTGTTCCGACCTGCGGATCCACCAGGTAGTCCACCGGTGACAGCGCGGTCCAGCCAGTGCCGTCGTCCACCCACAGCGTCATCGCGGCGACACCCTGCTTGAGTGTGATGTTGCTGTACTTCACGCGCCCGGGCCGCTTGCGCACGGCACCCCCCTGCGCGCCGTCGGCGCCCACCGGCAACGGCAGCTCGTGGATGGTCCACATGGTGGGCGGGCTGGCGCGCTCCCACACGACGGGGAAGATCATGCCCGCGGCGTTCTGGCCCCAGCCCGCCACGAGGAGCGTGCCGGGCTCGTAATCGAAACCGGTTGCCTCCGCAGTGACCATGTTCATCGGCAGCGGCAGTTGTTCGTTGACCCAGGTTTCGCCGTCGTCGGTGGATGTCCACATCTGCGGCATCCATCCCCCGGCGGGGCTCTGTCCGCCGCCGAACGCCACGTAACCGTCGCTGCCCGCCGACCCGATGTCATTCACGTGGCCGTCGAGACCCACGCCGAATTCCGGCCTCAGGATGCGCTCGCCGGCCGCGGTGGTTTCCCAGATCATCGGCACGCGCAGACCCATCTGCGGTGCATCGCCGGCGGCCATGGGCGGAATCTCGTCCGCCCAGCCACCGATGAGCGCGCGCAACGGAACGCCATCCGGCTTGAATATCGCCCGGGCTTCCCCGGTGCCCGCGTTGAGCGCCGGCAACGGCACCACGTCGACCGGCTTGTTGGGCTGGATGTCCCACTTGACGGGCACCTTTCCGGCGGTGCCGTTGGTGGAGGAACCCACCACCAGTGTCCATTCGCCCAGGCCAGCGGGAACGTGCACCACCGCATTGGCGGCACTGTCCATGTTGGGATCGAGCCCCGGCAACACGATGGCTTCGTACTGTTGCGACACGCGCATCCAGCACGCCGCCTTGCACGGCGCGTTCTCCACCGTGCCCACGATGATGGGCCGGTCCCAGTCGCCGTCGGAAACGCCGCGCGCCGTGCTGGCGTTGTATCCGACCGGCAGCGGCATGAACTCGACGCCGTACTCCACCAGCCCCTGTGCGGCGGCGGGCGGGGCGCCGGCGAGCAGGAGTACGGCGGCTGCAATTGAGACGGCGGCGCGGGAACACGGGGGGCTGTGCATGAGGAGCCTCCTGGTCTGGGGTTCGGCGTCCAGCGAGGTGCGGCCTTGGGCTGCGGCCCGTAGCGGTAGATTCACCATCAAGTGTACATGATTGGCGCGTCCGCGACGACCCCGGGGCTTCGGCCGGATATCCGGCCGAGGCCCCCGAGACCACCAACTTTCACCCGCCTGCCGTGTATTACCCATGCGGACGACTGCGGCCGGTGGCCCTTCCACCGGCCGGGCAAATGTGATAAGATGTTGCCCGCAAGCAAGTTATACTTATTCGGGGTGGTTACCCAGAGGTGGTTACAATGACGCGACGGTTTGTCCTCATTTTCTCGCTCCTGGCCGTGACGATGATCGGCGTCGGCCAGTCGCCCACGCCCGCGCCGGCGGGCACCGACGCCCCGGCGGCCGTGCTCACGTCGTGCCGCGGCTCGGTGATGGTGACGCGCGCCGGCGGTCAGGCCACGGTGGCGACGTTCGGACTCTCGCTCAACGACGGCGACGAAGTGCGCACCGGCGCCGAGGCCGAGGCGGAAATCATGTTCGCCGCCGGCAACTGGGTGTCTGTGGGACCCAACAGCAACATGAAGATCAAGAGCCGCCCCGGCACCAGCGAGCCGGCCGCGGAATCGGGCAGTTTCGAAGTGGTGAGCAATTTCCTCAAGCTCAAGAGTTCGGAGGGAACCAGCTCCATCAGCGGACTGCGTTCCGGCGAGAAGGCCTCCACCCTGGTGCCGCTATCGCCCGTGCAGACCAAGGTGCGCAATGCGACCCCGACGTTCTCGTGGCGCATCGAGGACGAGTCGCTCGAGCTGCGCTTCACGCTGTACAACGAGTCGGGCGTCCAGTGGCAGTCCGACATCGTGGACGCGTCATCGCTGGCGTATCCGGCCAGCGCCCCCGCGCTCACACCGGGCGTGTCGTACTCGTGGACGCTCGAGACAACCGACCCGATGGTGTCGCCGCCGCTGCGCACCACCGCGGCCTTCTTTGAAGTGATCGCCCCGGCCGACGTGGCCACCCTCGACGAAGAACTCGCCGAGATCGACGCCGAGAAGCCGGGCGAGGTGACGTACCGCCTGATGCGCGCGAGCCTGTTCTTCGACCGCGGCCTGGTGGAAGACGCCATCGACGAGACGGAGACCGCCCTGGCCAGCGACCCCGACAACGCGTCGCTGCACGCCATCCTGGGCCGGCTCTACGCGGAGACGGGCCGCACGCAGGAAGCCATGCAGGAGATGCAGCGCTCCCAGCAGTAGACCATCGGAACAACCACCTCTGTGGGGCGGCCCTTTGTCGAGGAGACGGAGGGCCGCCTTCCTTGCCCCCCGCGGCCTTCCTTGCCACCCTGCTTTTACCCTGTTAGTCTCCGGTCATGGAGCGTAGAGAGCTTGGCGGCTACG
>JAOUHG010000017.1 GCA_029865265.1 Candidatus Krumholzibacteriia bacterium
TGTCCTTGCTCGACGCCTCCTCGACGACGAACTTGTCCTCCGGGCTGCGACCGGTGTACTTCCCCGTCTCGGCGCACATCGGGCCGTCGGCCGCGATGAGCCCCTCGCCGTTCATCACGAACTCCTCGTAGAGGGTCGCCGGCGTTGCGTTCCACATCACGCCGCCCAGGTTGGTCAGGCCGACGGCGTCAAGGCCGACCTTCGGCGTGAACTCGCTGTTAGACATCGGAACCTCCATTTTGTCCTTTTATTGAAATTCGTCCCGCACGGTGCAGCCCTCCGGCGGTTCACGAAAGAACCGGTTATGTGTCGGGATTTCAGGCGGATACTAGCGTATACCGCGGCTGCGTGCCACTGGCTTTTGGGCGGGTTGTCCCGCCGGGGCCCAGCGGGCGCCGTCAGCGCACGCGCACCCGGTACGTGATGACGCCCGCCTGCCCCGGCGCCAGGTAGAACGGCGCGTTCCTGGAGAAGAGCACGCGCAGCGTGTGATCCAGCGGGGTGAACTGGGCCTCGTCCGCGTCACCCGGGTCGAAGGTGAGGAAGACGGGAGCGCCCGCAGGCGGCTGCCAGCGCAGGTCGAGCCCGGCGCCAAAAGCATCCGGCTCCACGTCCAACCACTGCGAGACCGGGTCGATCAGAACCACGTTGGCCAGGCTGTCCGCGCCGACGTTGGCCAGCCGAACCGCGTACGTGATCACGTCGCCCGGCAGAGCATCGGTGCGGTCGAGTGACTTCTCGATCGAGAGCTTACCAAAACCCGGCGTCACCAGAATCGCGTCGCCGGCGGTAGCGGTGAGAACGAGCGGCGTCCCCGAAACGGTCTGGGTGACGGTGATTGTGAACGTGGCGGTGGCACCCGGCAACGCTCCCGCGGGCACGAACACGCGCAGGATCAGGTTGAGCACGCCACCGCCCGGGCCGGCGGGATCGAGGTCGCCGTCTGCCGGCACCAGGGGACGATCCGCTCCGTCCACGAGCCCGTTGCCGTTCACATCGACGTACCACACACGCGTGAATGCCGAGTCACCCGCGGCAACGATGTCCGCGTGGCCCGCGGTGCGCGCATCCACACGGTGCGCGAAGTCCACCGCCCCGCCCGCCGGACCGCTGATCGTGCCGCCGTTGGTAATGGTGATGACCCCGACGTCCGCAAAGTTCACCGTGATGCTGTCGCCGGACGCCACCACCCCGGTCGACACGATGTCGGGCGTTAGCGACGCGAAACCGGAGGGGTTCTGTTCGGCAACAACAAGGCTGTCGGAGTGCACGAGCATCCTGTAGGTGCCGTCGCCGAGCGTTACCACGGCCGTGCCGCTGCGATTCTCCCGCACCAGCACGCCGCCGAGCCCCACGTCGCCGGCACCGAATACGCCATCGTGGTTGCGGTCGTCAAAGACGGTTCCGCGCACCAGTGCGCGCGTCTCCGTGGTGAGCGCCGCGCTCTCGGCCAGGTTGGGCGGCCGGCTGGAAACGGCGTCGATGATGGCCACGTGGGCGCCGTTCGCGGAGACCGGTACGTCCACCCTGACGATGTAGTTGATGGACTGGCCCGGGTTGAGCAGGCGGCTCCAGAACGGCGCCGTGTGCGTCACCAGCGAATCGCCGACGGTAATGCTGCTGGCCGCCCAGCCCGCCGGAGGGGTCCACTGCACGCGGAATGAGTCCGGGAACGAACCGGCGTTGCGCAGGGCCAGCGCCGCCGTGAATACCGAGCCCGGCGCCGCACCGCGTATCGAACGCCCGCCCAGCCCGGTTCCGGCGGCGCCGAACACACCAAAGCCGTTGCCGTCGATGGCGTAATCGGGGCGCGGGGGGCCCACGACGCTTATGCGCGCGGCCAGACTCTCGAACGAGCCCGGACTGCTCTGCGAGGTGATGTCGAGGATGTACTGGAATGAGGCGATGCTCTCGCCCGCCGGAACCGTCACGCTGAACGTGTAGAGCCGCACCGCGCCGGCGGGAATGCTCCCGGTAACGAACGGCGAGGGTGATCCGTTGAAACGCGCGGTCCACGCGGGAATGGCGTTCCATTGCACGCGATACGAGTCCGCGCTGGGCCCGTGGTTCTGCAGCTCCACGGTGTAATTGAGTGTCGCGGGCGCCGGCGTGATCTGGAGTGAACTTCCGCCCGCGCCGCTGCCGATGGCGCCGAACACGTTGTGCCCGTTGCCGTCGATCAGGCCGTCGACGATCGCGGGCGGTACTACCACCAGGCGCCCGGTCACACTGTCCAGCAGGAACTGCTTGCTGTTCTTGCGGGCGTTCACGATGACATCGAAGGTGCCGCCCATCGAACCGGCGGGCACGATTACGCGGAGCGGGTATGTGCCCGCCGGAATGTTGGTCAGCGGCAGGTAGCCGCCGTTGAAGGTGACGTCCCAGCCCGCGGGAGCGGTCCAGGTGACGTCGAATCCGTTGGTGCCCGAGACATTCCGGATTTCAACCTGGTAGATCACGGTCGCGCCGGGGTTGACCGTCCGCACCGACGTGCCGCCCAGCCCGGTGTTGATGGGACCGTAGATGGCGGCGCCCTGGCCGTCGATCAGCACGTCCATCTCGTTGGCGCTCGCCACGCTGACCGAGGCCGACACGCTCTCCGTGACCACGGACGCCACCCGGGACGCGGCGTTCAGGATCGACTGGTAGGTTCCGAACGCGGCGGCCGCGGGAATCTGGATGCGCAAGGTGTAGAACGCCTGCGCGCCGCCGGCGATGGTCGGGGTAACCGTGGGCAACGCACGGTTGACGCCGTTGATGGTGATGGTCGCCGTCCACCCGGCGGCGGGAGGCGTCCACGAGAGCGAGAAGGAATCCGCGAGCGCACTCTCGTTCTGCACGGTGATGGGAAATGTCACCGTGGCGCCGCGCTCGCCGGCGTTCGAACTGCCGCCGCCGGCACCGGTGCCGCTGGCGCCGTACACGTCGTTGCCGTTGGCGGAGATGATCATGTCGACGCGCGGTTCCAGCAGGCGAAGGATGCCGTGCACGGAGTCGAGCTTGTTGGCGTCCACCGTGGAGGCCGCGGTGAGGTAGAGGTCGTAGTCGTCCCCGCGGTTGGGCGACGGCACCTGCATCTGCAGCGTCATGGCCGCGCTGCCGCCCGCCGGGATACTGAGGGTCGTAAACGAGCCCGTGTACGTGGTGCCGTTGTAGACCACCGACGCGGCCAGACCCGCATCGCTGGTAAACGACACCGTGTACGCGCCCGCCGCGGTGCCGGTGTTCTTGAGCTGCAGTGCGAACGTGGCGGGAACGCCCCACGCGGATGTCTTCAAACCAAAGCCGCCCGCACCGCCGGGACCCACCGCACCCACGCCGTTGCCGTCGATGGTGAGGTCCGCGCCGTAGGTGGCGGCGGTCACGATGGCGCGCAGGCGCGCACTGTCCACGCGGCTGGACTGCGCGGTGCTCTGCGCGTTGACGACCGTGTCATAGGTGCCCGCCGCGGTCCCCGGCGGTACGCGCACGCGCACCTTGTAGGTCACCGACGCGCCCGGCGCCAGCGAAGGCATGACGTACGGGAGCGCCTGCGTGGTTGCCCCGATTTTCAACCAGGCCGTCCAGCCCGCTGGCAACGTCGATGTGAGCCGGTAGGTGTCCGCCACCGTCCCCTCGTTCTCGATGCGCAGGTCATAAGTAAGGGTATCGCCGGCAATCGCGCTCCGGGTCGAGAGACCGCCGTTGCCGCTCCCCAGCGCGCCAAACACGTCGTCGCCGTTGCCGTCTACCGCCAGGTCGACCCACATGCGGTAGATCAGCGACACGTCGTCCACGTAGGTCCACGTCTCGTAGAGGTTGTCGAACAGGTTGGCCTGCTCGAAGTACAGCCGGACGGTCTGGCCGGCGTAGGCAATCACATCGTGCGACACCGGCAGCACGTTGTCGTCGCTGAGCCAGCCGCTGTCCTTGTAGATGTCGTTCCACTCGCTGAATGCGTACAGCAGCACGCGGCGCAGCACCGTGTTGCTGGTGGAACGGATGTCCGCGTAGAACGGGTCGTAGTAGTCGCTATCGTAGCCCTGCATGCGGATCTTGAAGTTGAGCACCGCGCTGGACACGCCGGCCGGGATGCTGACCGTCTGGTACATGTACGCGTGCGTGTCCGTTATCTGACCCACGTACTTGAAACCGAGCAGCGCCGAATAGCTGCCCGAGTACGGCATGTCCGGCTGCACCGAGTGGTCGGCGTAGGTCGCGTTGTTGGTGCCGCCGCGGAAGGCGCCGTGCACCCACGAGGAGCCAAACGTGCCCGTCTCGAAGCCGCCGTTGACCACCAGCTCCCCGGCCAGGGAAGCAACCGGGAGCGTGAGCGCGACCAGCGCCGTCAGGATGCAGAACAGAAGGCGCTTCATCACTTCAACCTCTCAAAGTCGGAGAGCATCCAGTCCGACAGGATCATCTGGATGCGAATGCCGAATCCGTCGCTCCACGCGTCGGTCCCCGTGATGTCGGGATCATTGAAGCCGTTCGCGCTGTAGCCGGCGGCGAGACGCACCGAACGGTACACCATGCGGCCGATCTCGATGCCCGCCCCCGACTGCGACGATCCGCCGCCGCGCAGCACCACCGTGCGGCCCCACAGGTCGAGGTCCCACCCGCGGCCGAAGTGCCATATGTACTGCGCGAGCGCGAGATCGGTGTTGGTGTGTAGCGACACGCCGTAGCTCCAGTCCTCCACGTGCTTGTACGCATACTTGAGGCGCACCTCGTGCTCGGGATTGAACAGCATGTTCACGTCGGCCGACCCCACCACGCGCCAGCGAATCGCGTCCGGATCCACCGGCGTGTAGCGGTCGTAGTAGCTCTTGACCATGGCCAGCGACTGCAACGGCGCGTACGGCGAGCGGTAGGTGCCAGCCAGCGTGGTGTAGCACTGCGTGCCGTCCCGGTTCTGCGCCGCGCTGTTGAGCGCGAGGATGTTCTTGGCCAGCCAGGCAAACCCCCCGCCCAGTTGCTGCGCGGCGGCGATGCGCAGCAGGTGCTTGTCGCCGGGGCGTTCCCAGCGGTACTCGTACCCGCCGTCGACAAAGTAGCGCCCCGGCCGGCGCGCACTCAGCCCGGTGGTGAGGGATACGTACTCCTCGTCGCGGCGGCCTGAGAGCGAACTGAATGTCTCGATTCCGAGGGTGGCGCCGGTGTAGCGCCCCAGCGTGAGCGGCTGCCGGATTCCGCTCACCGCGCCCATGCGCGCGTCGCCCGCCGCGCGGTCCAGGGCGTAGCGCGTGTACGCCTGCGTGCCGCCCGCGGTGGTACCCTCGAGTCCCGCCGTCACCTGGTTGGTGGTGGAGCGCCCGGTCGCGGTGAGGTACTCGTGCGTGACCACCGCGCGGAAGCGCTGCGAGAGCGGCACGCCCAGGGTGGTGCGCAGGCGGTTCGGATAGTCGTCCACGATCTCGTTGCCGAGGTTCTGCTCCCACGTGGTCGCGAGGCCCGTGCCGCTACGGCTTCCCAGCGCGACCCCCAGCAGGGACAGCAACCCCTGGCTGTCGTCCTGCGGCTGGTCGTGTCGCGCCAGGCGCAGACCCGCGGACATTTCCACCAGCCGGCGTCGATAGTCCACGGTGGAGCGCAGTGTGCCACGGCGCTCGCCGGTGCGCTGCAACTCGTGCGAGTATCCGTCGGCGTTGAGTGCGAGCGCGCCGCGTCCCGCGAGGCGGCCCTCGAACCCTGCCTTGAGGCTCGCCAGTTCGCTGTCGGAGCCGCGGAACGACGGGTTGGAGAAGTCGCCGTCGACGCGGCGCAGGTACACGTCGAGCTTCGACATGCCGCGCTGTCCGCCCGCGCTCATCTTGAACGCGTTGCCGCTCCCGGTGAGGTCGTCCTCGCTGCGTGCAAACTCGCCCGCCAGGCGGAAACCGTGCATGCGCGCCTCCCCATCCACGCCGTACAGCGCGTAGCCCGGCGCATCGCCCGCGTTGGCAACCGCCGTGACGCCCGCGCGGTAGCGGTTGCCGCGCACCACGTCGCCGCGCGCACCAAACATGTACACGTCGGCGGCGCCGGTTTCGGTTTCGTAGGTCACCACGATGACGTTGGGATTGAGATCGCGATCCGTCACCGCCACCGGCTCCATAAACAGGATGGATCCGTCGTACGGGTTGATGATGTAGTCCCGGCGCCGCATCATCACCCGCGCCTCCAGCACCTTCTCGGACTGGTAACGCTGGCGCGTTTCTACGATCACCCGCTCGGAGTTCTCCACCAGCGGCGCGGCCGACAGGTAGTAGAACCCGCTGGTGCCGTCCGCGGGAATGTCGTCGGTGCGCGTCACCAGATCGGTCTGCGTGAGGAAGGCCCGGAACTGGTTGGGACCGTCCACCGCGCCGCCAGACAATCCCGTCACCACCTGGTGGTAGGTGAGGAACTCGCCCCGGTCGATGGGGGTCTGGAAGTCCGAGTAGCGCAGGAACGACTGGCCACGATCCAGCGAGACGTAGTTGCCGCCGCGCGCCGGCGCCGCGTACTGCACGGTGGATGCGTCGCCGTAGATCGGGTACTGCTTCTCCGGGTCGGGCTGCTTGCGCAGCGGGTCGTCGTAGCGCTTGCGCGTGTCGAGCCGCGCGGTCACGCGCACCCCGCCCGGTGCCGCACCCTGCACGAACGCGCGCGCTTCCGCCTCGGCGTCGAACCCGTCGCGGTAGTTCTCCACCCCGTCGCCGCTGCCCTCGCCGTGGGTGTGATACGCGCCCATCTTGACGTCGACGATACCGGTGGCAAGCAACGGCCGTTGCGGGTTGACGAAGGCCACCTCGATCTGCGCGCGCATCCCGCTGGACTCCACCGCCACGCGACCGGCACCGGTCTGGTGGCGCGGTCGCAACGGCACCGCGATGATTCCCTCGCGCGTGGCGACCTGCAGCCCGCGCTGCTCGGGCCGCGCGTCTTGCGCCGTGGTCAGGTCCGCACCCTCCACCACATCCACGATGAAGCCGTCCATCACCGGCAGGCCGAATCCGTCCCGTACCGCGAAGCGCAGCGTCGCCGTCGAACGTCCGTCGGCGGCGATCAGCGTGTTGTTATCCAGCGGCACGATCTCCGCGGGTTTCGTGGACAGCGCCACGCGCACGGTGTCCGTCGCCTCGCCGCCGCGTAGCAACGACGCGCGTACCACGATCACGTTCCATCCCCCGCGCAAACGCACGCCGTACCACGTGGTGGTTTCCTCCTGGTGCGCAACGTCCACCGTCCGCTGCCCCACCCGCTCCTCACCGATGGACTCGCCGTCGACAAGGAGCGACACGCGGCTTCCCAGCGGGTGGCGTGCGTGCACCGAAACCTGGTCGCGATCCACCGCAACGAAGCCGTTGAGCGGGTCGAGGATGGAGACGACCCCCTCGTGCGGCGCCGGCGCGGGGTCTCCCGGGGGCACCAGCGGGGCGGGCGGTGCCGTACCCGCCGCGGACGCGGGAACCCGTTCCGTCCAGGTGGCGGCCTGCACCTGCGCGATGCTCGTGCGCGAGTCGCGGGGCGCGATGGTGATGGTGCGCCGCGTCGAATCGGACGGCGCGGCGGCGTCATCCAGCCGCACGACGGCCGCGATGTCGCGGATCAACTGGGTATCCGCCTCCGCCACCATGAACGCAACCACGCAATCGACGCTGCTCCCGCGCGCGAGTTCGTCGATGACGAACTCGCCGCCGGTTTCCGTTACCGGCACGCCGTCCAGCGTCACACCCACGCGCGCCACCTTCAGCGCGGCCGGAATGCTCAGGCGCAGGACCGCGCTCTGCGCGCGCTCCGAGGTGGTGGTGAGCCCCCAGCGCACCGTCGCACCCACCGAGTCGGGCAGTTCGGAAAGATCACGAATGGCCGTACCGATGCGCAGCGCGGGGTCGAGCGAGTTATTGGCGGGCGGGATCACGCTCACGTCGACGCGGCGATTCATGCCCCTGCCATCGGCGGTAGCGTTGCTGGCGATGGGCCGCGTGTCGCCGTAGCCAAGCACCAGGAAGCGCGACGTGGGAACGCCCATCGAAACCAGCACGTCGCGCACCGCCTCCGCGCGCGCCTCCGAGAGCTCCTGGTTGGACGCGAACGGGCCGGAACGCACGGGCAGGTTGTCGGTATGTCCCTCGACCAGCGCCGTGAACCCCGGATGATCGACGAGAAACAGCGCCACCGGCAGCAGCTGGGAGCGCGCGCCAAACAGCAGTGTCGCCTTGCCCAGCGCGAACTGCGAACTGGGCAGGGTGAAGGTGGGGCCGGTGCGGGGGCGCGGCACCACGGTCACGTGCTCTTCGCACACCAGCGACGCGGTGCGCGCCACCGGCGGGACCACCGGCCTGCGCAGCGGGAAGGCCACGCGCACGTGCGCCGGCGCAATCAGGTGTACGAGGCGTTCGTTGGGGCGCTGCACGTGCGATTCCGTGACCGGCGGGCGCACCAGCTCGGTGCCCGCGGGGAGCGTGCTCTCGTCCAGCCGCACCACGCGCCAGCCCTCGAACACGTGGGGAATGGAGAACACGCCCGCGGAGTCGGTCACCGCGTACTCGCCGCTCTCGAGGTAGACAGACACGTTGCCCGCGCCGGCTTCGCCCTCGTCGCGGCGGCCGTCCTCGTTGTCGTCGATCCACACGTCGCCCAGCACGAATCCCTCGATCCCGATTTCCTCGTTGTCGATGCGGATCGCCGCCACCACCTGGCCGGTGCGTGCGCTTCCACCGGTCTGCGCCTGGCCCGCGGCGATGCCCGCCACCCGCGCCCAGCCCTTGGACTCGCGGCTGTTCACGACAAACTTGATCGCGGTGCTCTTCGATTCACCGGGTGCAAGCGTGCCCACCGCCCAGGCGAGCTGGCCGCCGGACTGCGTCACACCGGTCCCCGCGACAAAGTCGAGCGCCGCGGGCGCGTCTTCCGAGACGACCACCTGGTCCACGCGCACCGAGTCGGTGCGGTTGCTGGCGGTGACGACCATGGTGACCACTTCGCCCAGCGAACCCGTGGCCTGACGGAAGGTCTGCTCCAGGCCGAGCATGGCGTACGCATCGGGCGCCCGTTCCACGGTCATCTCGCCGCGCACGCTGTTCACCGCGTTGGTGTCGGCCCGCGACTGCGCGCTGAACAGGACACTCGTCATCGGCCCCATCACTACCCGCAGCGGCGTGCCGGGGCTCGCCACCACCAGCCGCACCAGGCGCACCTCACCGGCCGCCAGTGCACCGATGCTGAAGCGGCCGGGCCGCGGCGACGCCGGATACTGCACGCCGGCCGAATCCGTGCACGCGAGGGTTACACCGGGCGGCAACACGACGCCGTTGGCCAGGAAGACCTCCACGCTGTCCGCGTTGCCGGCGTTCTCGACGTCGGCACTGAACGCCACCGATTCGTCGTACAGGCCCACGGCCGCGCCGATCGCGTCGTCGGGTGATCCCTCGCCGCCGGGAAGCGCGCGCGGATTGCCGGCGGGCCCGATGAACACCAGCGCGGGCCCCGCCAGGCTGGTGACACTCACCACGGTCGCGTCGGTGGTTGGCGCAAGGAGCTTGCGCCGCGCGAGCGGCGCATTGGGATCCACCGCCGACGTGGCGCGCAACTCGACAAATGCGGTTCCCCTGCTCGATGCCGGCACCACGATGCCCACGTCCACCGGTGTCGACATGCCCGCGAGCAGCGAGAGGAATGCCGGGTCGTTCTCTCCCGGGTCAAAGCGCCCGTTGCTGTTGCCGTCGAAGAAGAAGATCACGCCCGGCGTCACGAACGACGACGGCGGAAGATTGGCCGCGGCCATCGACGCGGAGTCGGGCGCGTTGCCCAGGTTGTCCAGCGTGAGCCGGCAGTAGACGGTGTCACCGGGAGCGGCGGAAAGCTGGAACGCCGGCGCCGCCACTGTGCCCCCGGGCCCGACACGCAGCAGATACGTCTCCAGCACGCGCGTGTTGACGCTGTTGGACAGCGAAAAGTCGTTCGCGGAGGCGTTCGTGTAGTCGGCGGTGGCGGTGTTGACGACGTTGGTGCCGGCCGGGGTTACCTGGGCGCGTGCGGCGGACCACGGCACCAGCGGGGTCAGAACGGCGAGGATAGAAACGGCGTAAGCGGTTGCCTTCAAACGAAAAACGGCGAGCCCCGCCGCCGCTGTTTCTGGCGTCTTCCGCCTGCGATTCTGCCCCTCGTTGCACTTCATCTCTAGTAACGCGTTTCGGCCGCCGCACGCGGGGGAGCCTGGAAGGCTCCACCCGCGTACGCGACCGAGTAAGAAGACCGCTTTCTTATGAAAAGCGTCCGATTGTCTACTGGATGCGCACCGTGAACCCCACACCCGCGGTCGAACTGCCGCCCGCGAGGAGATTTCCCGTGAACACCCACCGCACGTTGGTCACGTTGGCGTCGTAACCGGCCGGCGCACCACCGCCGCCGCTCGCCGGTGCGTAGGCCCACGTGGCACCGTTGTCGTCGGAGAACTCGATGGCGATACCCGTCACCGATGCCGGCGCCGTGCCGGAGGTCTCCGAGCCCACCTGGAACTGCGTCCACGTCGGAACCGCGTCATAGATGATGATCGACGTGAGCGAGGCACTGCCCAGGTTCTGGTAGTCGACCGTGTAGGTCAGATCGGTACCCGGGGCCTGGTTGCCGGCGGGGCTGACCACCTTGGTGAGGCTCAGGTTGCCGGCGGTGATGGTGGTAACGTCGGTGGCGCTGTCGAACACCAGCGTCACCTGGCCGGTGGCGGTCAGCACGCCCACCTCCACCGTTCCCACCGAAGCGCCCGCGGGCACCGTGAGTCGAACGCTGATGTTGGCACTGGCACCCGGCGCGAGCAGGATGCTCGTGATGGGCGTACTGGTCGCATCGAGGAACACGTAGCCCCAGCCCTGCGAGGAGACGTAGGTCAGGTCGAAGGTATCGCCCGTGTTACCCGTGTTGGTCACGGTGTGCGCGTAGGTGACGGTACCGCCGGCCGTTGCATTGCCCGCGTTGTCCGGATCGAACAACACCGACGCGAGCGTGTTCACCGTCACCGTGTTGACGATGGTGTCGCTCTGGGTGCCGTTGACCGTGGACGTGGCTGTGAAGGAGACGTTGTTGAGCCCCGGCGCGGTGGCCGCCGGCACAGTGACGCGCGCGATCAGGTTGATTTCAACACCCGCCGCCACCGGCCCCGTTGAGGCGACCGGCGTGAGTTCGCCAGCGTCGAGGATGCCGTTGCCGTTGGCGTCGATGTGGTAGGTGACCGTCCAGCCACCCGGCAGGACCGACGACAGCGTGAAGTTGTCATTGGAACCGCCGTTGTTGATCACGTCGAGCGCAAAGTTGACCGACGCGCCCGGGTTGGCGTTCAGGTTGCGAGCAACGTTGTTGGTCGTCCCGGGGGCGCCGTCATAGTTACCGATATCCACGCTGGCCGGCAGCACCGAGGTAATGCTGTCGGTGGTCAAGTTGTCCGCCAGCGGATCATTGGACGAGCGGGCCAGGATGACTGCGTTGAACGGACCGCCCGCACCCTGCGAGCCCGGAATCACCAGGCGGACGACGATGTCGGCCGTCGCACCGGGGGCCAGCGAGCCTACGTCCGGGGTTCCGTCGAAGTTGCTGTCCGCGAGCGGCGTAACGCCGTCGGCGCGGTAGAACAACACCGACCACGTACCCGGGATGTTGGACGCGCCGTCCAGCAGCACGTTGACCACGTCGGCCGCGTTGCCGTCGTTGCGGATGGTGTTGACGAACGTCACCGACGTATTGGCATACGCGGTGGCGATGGTCTGCACGTCATCGTCGAAACCGGGACCGGTGCCGGCACCCGGGTTGCCCACAGGACCGATGAGCACCGTCGCCAGCGTACCGACCGTGACCGGCGCGTTGTTGGAGGTGACGATGGTCGGATCCGGTGTCACCACGCTGTTGTCCACGTAGGCGAGTGCCGCGGTGTTGTTGAGCACACCGGGCGTCATGCCCACCGGAACCGTCACCTGGTACTGGAACGAGTAGCTCTGCCCCGCCACGATGGCACCGTTGGCGATGTACGCCACCGCGATGTCACCCGCCGCAGGCACGAGGCCCCACGCCCAGGTCTCGGGGCTTCCCGCCGTCGAGCTGCCGGTGGGCAGGTAGAGGACGGTGCCGCCGGCCGGCGAACCAGTGGGTGTTCCGAAGATCGCCAGCGGGTTGCCGCTTGCCGGGTTGAGCGGGATGATGTCGTACATGAGAACGCCGGTCAGGGCCACCGAAGCAACCGTGACGCCGTTCGCGCTGTTGGTGCCGGAGTTGGAACCGGTGAAGGTGTAGGTGATCTGATCACCGTCGTAGACCAGCGCGGGGGCGCCGGCCAGGTTCGCGGTCATCACCGCGTCGTTGACCACGGTGGTGAGGTGGTAGTTGCGCGTGTCAACCTGACCCGCGTCCGCCACCGAGGTACCCTGCACGCCGACGTAGGCCAGCTGGCCCGCCGTGGCCGTGCCCGGCACGGTATACGCGACAATGAGGTTCGCCGACGTGCCGGCCGCCATGGGCCCAAACACGCCCGGGACACCGCCTGCGCTGATCGCGGGCTCGCCCGCGTTGACAACGCCGTTGCCGTTCACGTCGTGATAGATGGTCACGCCCGAGAGCGCGAGTATCATGGTGGTGTTGGCGGCATCGATCAACGGCTGCAGCGTGTAGCTGTCGTTGTCGTTGCCGGTATTCGAGAGCGTGTAGCTGTAGTACACGGTCTGCCCGCCAATGGCGTTCTGCGCCATGGCCGGCGTCACCGGCGGGGTCTCGCCGGAGTCGTCGGGCAGGATCGATACGCTGTACACGGGCAGGACGACCGTGATCACTTCATTGGAAAGCGAGGTATACGTGTTGCCGATCAGGTCCTCGTAGGTGGCAGAGGCGCGGTTGCGGATCTGCGTGCCGGCCGGCGTCGTCTGCGCGAACGCCGAGGCGGCAAACATGGCCACCATAACGAGGGCGAGGACGGCAAGCGAGAGAATGCGCTTGTTCATTGTTCCGTCCTCCTATCGAACGACCGCGCGGTAAGCCAGGGTGACCTGCTCCGCGGGTTCGAGTTCATCGTTGAGGGTCCAGCGGACGTGCGTCACCATGCTGGCGGGCGCGTCCTTCCACACTTCCTTGCCGTCGACAACCGTGCGGATGCGAACCGGCCAGGCATGAAACGTCTTGCCGTTGTCCACGCTGAACGTGACCGCGGCGCCACCCGGCTGCGTGGCCGTGCGGACGACGTACTCGGTTCCCGACGGAATCGGGTCGGTGATCGAAACCGTGCGAACCGCGGTCTCTCCGCCGTTGGCGTAGGTGAGGCGGTACTCGATGAGATCCCTGGGAGAAGCCTCTCCCGCGGGCACGAACAACTCCTCGCCGGTCTCCTCGGCGACGAGCACTTTCCAAGCTTCGATATTCCCCGTCAGCGGACCGGAACCGATGGCGGCACCGGCCACGAACAAGACGGCGAAGATCGTCAGCAACATCACGGCGCGACGCATGGGCGCTACCTCCTGGATGGCGCGAATAGACGAAATGCCGGCGTGACCCCCCTGAGGGGTTCCGCTCCGGCAAGCGCGCGGCAACTGACCGCGCGTCCGCGCCGGTCTCCCCGGCCGCGGTTCACGGTGCAGAGGGCAAGGACCATTCCACAGAAGGGCGCATGGTTCCCCCATGGGTGGCATGGCGCCCCGGCGGGTATCCCTGCGGATCATGGCAACTTATTGTTTCTAAGTTTGTTACAGGGGAAGCTGGGCGGGAATTACAGGCCGCGGAAGAGAATCACGCGGAAGCCCAGGGCACCGCGCCGGCACCGGCCGGGAAATGCAAATTGACCGGTCACCGGCGGCGGGCCGGCCAATATGAAGCCAGCGCGCCTGGCGGGCAGGGGGTGGGACAGAGATTGTTGAAAATTCTACAGCCACTGGACTATATTCCACACATGACGCGACCCATTCCAGGCTGGAGAATCCTCCTCATCGCGGCCATCACCGCGGCGACGGTTTCGTTCCACTACGGGCTCCTCGTGCCCGACTCCCACGGCGGCGTGCTGCACGCCATCCACGGGCGACTGTGCTACATCCCCATCATTCTGGCGGCGGTCTGGTACGGCGTGCGCGGCGGGCTCATCACCGCGCTGGCCATCACCCTGCTCACCCTTCCCTACGCGCGTCTGAAGGGCATCACCGACCACCACACACTGCTGGGCGAGTACACCGAGATGGTGTTCTACGTGGCCATCGGTCTCATGACCGGCGTCCTCATCGAGCGGCAGTGGCGCGAGCGGCGGCGCAGCGAATCCCTGCAACGCGAACTCGCCAGGCAGGAACGGCTGTCGTCGCTCGGCCAGATGGCAGCGGGACTCGCGCACGAGATCCGCAATCCGCTTGGTTCCATCCAGGGCGCCGCGGAGATGCTGGGGGACCGCGCGCCGGCCGGCACGCGCGAAGGCGAGTTGTTCGACGTGTTGCGCAAGGAATCGCTCCGGCTGGGAGCGGTGGTGAACGACTTCCTCGGCTTTGCCCGGCCGCGCCCGCCGGAACTCGCGCCCGTCGACGTCGCGGCGGCGGTCGAGCGCGCCGCAGCGCAGATGGAACTGGACGCGTCGGCGCGGGGCGTCAGCATCGCGCGCTCCGTGGAAGCCGATCTCCCCGTGCTGCAGGCGGACGAGGGACAGCTGCACCAGGTCCTGCTCAATCTGCTGATGAACGCAATCGCCGCCAGCACGGACGGCGGCCGCGTGGAGATTTCCGCCGCGCGCACGCACCGCGACGGCGTGCCCTGCGTGGCGCTGCGCGTGCACGATACCGGCGCCGGCATTCCCGAGGACGTGCTGCCACGCATCTTCGACCCGTTCTTCACCACGCGTGAGAGCGGAACCGGGCTGGGGCTGTCGATCTCGCACGGCATCATCCGTGAGCACGGCGGCTGGATCGACGCGAGGAGCCGCCCCTTCGGGGGCACCACGATTTCCGTCATTCTGCCGGCGGGGGAATAACGCCATGGCCGACCGCGTTCTGATCATCGACGACGACGAAAGCATCCGCAAGGTGCTCGGCTTCATGCTGGAAGAGGCCGGCTACCAGGTGGACAAGGCGGCGTCGGCCGACGAAGGCGCGCGCGCCATCGCGCAGCGGCGTCCCGACCTCGTGCTCAGCGACATCAAGATGCCGCGCAAGGACGGCATGGAACTGCTCGGCGAGATCAAGGCCGCCGACCCTTCCCTGCCCGTGGTCATTCTGACCGCGTTCGGCTCGGTGGAGAACGCGGTGGACGCCATGAAGCGCGGCGCCGCGGACTACCTGACCAAACCGATCTCCCGCGACGACCTGCTGCACACGGTGGAAAAGACACTCAAGCTCCACCGCCTGGAAGCGGAGAACGCGGAGTTGCGCAGCACCATCCAGGAGCGCTTTCGGTTCGAAAGCATCGTGGGACTCTCGCCGGCCATCACCGACCTGTTCGGCGTGCTCCGCAAGGTCGCACCCACCGACGCGACCGTACTGATTACGGGCGAGAGCGGGACCGGCAAGGAATTGATCGCCAAGGCCGTCCATTTCAACAGCCCGCGGCGCGGCGCGCGCCTCGTGGTGCTGAACTGCGCCGCCATTCCCCGCGATCTGCTGGAGAGCGAGTTGTTCGGCCACGTGCGCGGCGCCTTCACCGGCGCCATTCGCAACAAGCCGGGCAAGTTCGAGCTGGCGCACGGCGGCACCATCTTCCTGGATGAAATCGGCGCCATGCCCGTCGAACTGCAATCGAAACTCCTGCGTGTTCTGCAGGAGCGCGAACTGGAGCGCGTGGGCGACGAACGCACCATCGAGGTGGACGTGCGCGTCATCGCCGCCACCAACCGGCCGCTGGCCGCGCGCGTGGCCGCGGGCGAGTTTCGCGAGGATCTCTACTACCGGCTCAACGTGGTCCCGGTGCGTGTTCCGCCCCTGCGCGAACGCGCCGGCGACATCCCGCTGCTGGTGGATCATTTTCTGCGCCGCTTCATGCCGGGCGCGGGCGTCTCCCTCACCGCGGAGGCAATGGGCCTGCTGGAGCACTACCCCTGGCCGGGAAACGTGCGCGAGCTGGAGAACTTCTGCGAGCGCATCGTCCTCATGCGCAGTGGCAACACCATCGACGCCGCCACGGTGGCCGGGCGGCTGGCGGAACTGGCGCGCGAGGCGCCCGCCACCGGCGCACCGACGCTGCACGAAATCGAGCGCAATGCCGTCGTCGAGGCGCTGCGCGCCTCCGGCTGGAACCGTTCGCGCGCCGCGCGCCGCCTCGGTGTCCCCCGGCACGTCCTGCTCTACCGCATGAAGAAGTTCGCCATCCTGGAGGACAACGAGACCCCCGGCTGAGCCCGCGGTGCCAGGGTGGCACAGCACCGGGACTTCGTGCTAACCTGTCGAGCCCGCGCGTGCCGTCACGCGCGACGCAACCACCAACGTCCCCCGCATTGCAAAGGAGTGAACAGTTGCGACGCGTCGTCCTGTTTTGCCTCGCGGCGATCGCCGCTGTGAGCGCGGTGCCCGCCGCGGCGGCGGACTACTTTCAGCAGTTCGTCCACTATACCATCCGGGTTCAGCTCGACACGGAGCGCAAGTGGATTTCCGGCTCGGAGACGATTGTCTATGCGAACAACTCGCCGGACACGCTGCGCGAGTTCTACCTCCACCTCTATCCCAACGCGTTTCGCGACAAGAACGTCCCCTACCAGAAGGACGAGAATCGCAAGTACAACCTGACCCTGCGCGACGTCCCCGGGGACCACAAGGGATGGCTGGACCTGCGCGGGGTGCGCGTGGGTGCGGACTCGGTGACGGTGACGGTGGAGGGGACCCTCGCGCACATGGACCTCCCCCGCCCCCTCGCGCCCGGCGACTCGATGACCATTTCCTTCGATTTCGACGGCAAGGTGCGCAAGGGCGCGGACCGCTCCGGCTACAAGGGGGATCACTACGACTTCGCCCAGTGGTACCCCAAGGTGGTCGTGTACGATGAAAAGGGGTTCCACCCCGACCAGTTCATGACCGGCGAGTTCTACGGGGAGTTCGGCACCTTCGACGTGCACATCGAACTGCCGTCGCATTTCGTCGTGGTCGCAACCGGAACCGTGCAGAGCGGCGACCCGGGCTGGGACTACAACCCGCCGCACGAGAAGAACGCGCCCCGGCGCAAAGCGGACGGCGGCAGCAAGACCGTGCATTTCCACGCCCAGAGGGTGCACGACTTCGCCTGGTGCGCCGATCCCAGCTACGTCGTGCAGGACACCACGCTCGACGGCATCGAAATCCGCAGCGCCTACCGGCGCTCCAGCGCGAAGACCTGGGAGGATTCCACCCTGGCGCACGCGGTGCGCGCCATCAAGTGGTACGGCAGCAAGGTGGGCAGGTACCCCTACCCGCAGATCACGGTGGCGGAGATGCTGCGCGGCGGCGGCATGGAGTACCCGATGTTCGTCATGGACGGCCGCGCCAGCGAGGGTCTGGTGATGCACGAGATCGGCCACGTGTACTTCTACGGAATCCTCGCCAACGACGAGCGGGAGGAGGCGTGGCTGGACGAGGGCTTCGCGACCTTCATGACCGCGTGGTACAACACCGAGACCCACGGACCCTGGGGTGATACCAGCGAGTGGAACTTCTACCAGCGCATCACGCCCCAGTACAACATCTGGGAGAAGTACCGGCGCAACGTGTTCGACCTGGAGCGCCGCCACTACGGCGAGCGCGTCTCGTTCCGCGCCGAGGACTACATCCACTCATACCGCGCCAACGTGTACGACAAGGCCGCGCTCACCCTCAACACCATCAAGTTCGTGGCCGGGGACGAGAAGTTCGTGCAGATCCTGCACGATTACTTCGACAAATGGCAGTTCAAGCACGTCAACGAGGATCGTTTCCGCGAGGTGTGCGAGAACGTGACGCAGTGGGACCTGTCGCGCCAGTTCGAGCAGTGGCTGCACACCACCAAGACGGTCGACTACCAGCTGGAAAAGGTGGGCTCGCGGCCGGATTCGAGCGGCGTCGTCACCGAGGTCCTGGTGCGCCGCCTCGGCGAACTCTACTGCCCCATCCAGGTGGACTACACGCTCCCCGACGGCAGCGTGCGCTCGGAGCGTCTCGACGCGCGCGACCGCACCATGCGCAGCCGCATGAAGCTTCCCGCCGAGCCCGTGCGCGTCGAGATCAACCCGAACAACGAGATCATGGACCGCAACCTGTCGGACAACGTGCTGCCGCGGCGCAAGGACCTGCAGTTCGACTGGCCCAACAACGACTACTATCCCGAGGACGCCTATCAGATCCGGCACCGCCCCGCCATCTGGTACAACGACGTCGACGGCGCCAAGGTGGGCTATCACTTCTCGGGCAGCATGCACGGCTGGTCACGCCGCCTGCAGCTGGGCCTGTACTACGGCGCCATGTCGGACCGCCTCGACTTCTCGGCGTCGTTCGAGCAGCCCAAGTACTGGTTCAAGAGCAACTCGACCTTCCGGGTGGCGGGCTACAAGATGGAAGGCCGCCAGCAGGCCACCGTGGACTTCCGTTTCAACAGGCGCGCCAAACTGCTGGAGCCACCCACCCAGGAGTTCCTCATCGGGTACGGCTACCACGAGTTGCGCGCACCGCGCTACCTCGTGAGCCCCGAGATCTACGACACGTTGCAGGCCGACACCGGGCCGTACTTCGGCTACTCGGTGGACCCGCAGCTCGACGTGGCCGCCACACGCCTCGAAGGCGGGCTGCGGCTGGGACGCAGCTGGTTCGGCGGCGACTACAAGTACGAACGCCTCGAACTGGCGCTCACCACGCACTCGCGCCCGCAAGTGACGGGCGGCGTGGACACGCGCCTGCGTCTGTTCGCCGGCTTCGGGGGCGGCGGCATGCCCACCCAGAGAAGGTTCAACCTGGCGGGCGCGGGTCCGGTGGCGCAGGGAGAGAAGTTCTGGCTGCGTTCGCCGGGCGCGGTACCGCCGGACCTGAACTACCTGGAACCGGGGGATGGAAACCTGCGCGGTTACTTCGATGGAACCTTCGGTGTCAACAAGCTGGTGGCGTTCAACGGCGAACTCGGCACGCGCGTGAAACTGTTCGGTCTTGAGAAGAAGGCGGCAAAGCTGGTGGGAACGTTGTCGTGGTACGGTTTCTACGACGCGGGCTGGATTCTCGACACCAGCAACCCGATTTCATCGAGCGGGCGCGTGCAGTCCCTGGTGGACGGCGGCGTGCTGGATGCAACGCTGCAGGACGCGGGGGTGGGCATCCGCTCACACGTGGCGTGGCCGTTCTGGGATTTCACCTGGCGCCTCGACGTGCCCTTCTGGGTGAGCAACCCCGAGGTCAACGCCGAAACGGACACGGTCGACTTCCGCTACCTGTTCAGCCTGACTGCAACTTTCTAGGACGCCGACGCGATGACCGCCGCGGCCGCCTCGTCGACCATGGCGTCGGAGAGTTCCGCGTACATCGGCAGCGACACGATGCTCGCTACCACCTTCTCCGCCACCGGGAACGCGCCCTGCTTCAGACCCAGATACGCATACGCGGGTTGCAGGTGCAGGGGAATGGGGTAGTGGATTCCCGCACCGATTCCCTTCTCCTTGAGCTGCGCGAGCGTGCGCTCGCGATCCGGAACCCGCACCACGTACAAATGGTAGACGTGCCGCCGCCCCGCGGTTGCGCTGATGGGGACCACCGCCGAGCCGGCGAAGGCCCGGTCGTAACGCGCGGCGCGCGAGCGGCGCGCCTCCGTCCATGCCTCCAGGTGGCGCAGCTTCACGTCCAGCACCGCCGCCTGCATGGCGTCGAGCCGGTAGTTCCATCCTTCGTAGAGATGATGGTACTTCTCGCGGCTACCGTGGTCGGCGAGCGCGCGCATCAACGACGCCGCGTCGGCATCGTCGGTGGCGACGAGCCCGCCGTCTCCGTACGCACCCAGGTTCTTCCCCGGGTAGAAACTGAACGCGGTGGTATCGCCCAGCGTCTTGCCGCGGTCGCCGCCGATGTCGGCGCCGTGCGACTGCGCCGCATCCGCCACCACGCGCAACTTCCTGCGCGCGGCGATGTCGCGCACCGCATCCATATCCGCCGGCTGCCCGTAGAGGTGCACCGGGACGATGGCACGCGTGCGCGGCGTGATGGCCGCTTCGATCCTGGCGGGATCTATCAACTGGGTCGCCTCGTCCACATCCACCAGCACCGGCCGCGCACCCGCGTGGGTGATGGCCTCGGTGGTGGCAATGAACGTGTTGCAGGCGGTGATGACCTCATCGCCCGGCTTCACGCCGGCGCCGAGCAGTGCCAGGTGCAGGGCCGATGTTCCGCTGCAACTGCCAACACCGTGCTCGGCGCCGCTGTAGCGGGCGAAATTGCGCTCGAAACCTCGAACGGCTTCGCCGCCAATGAAGTGACAGCTCTCAACCACGCCCGCTATGGCGGCGTCGATTTCGGGCTTGATGGAGGCGTACTGCGCCTTGAGGTCGAGGAACGGGATGGCCATGTCGATCCTACCTGGAGCTTTCCTGATTAATGAAAGATGGGCACGACGGGCGTTACCACGCGGGAAACACCGCACGATATGCGGCTCGGGAATGCATCGATCGTACCATATTCGCGCGTGCACCGGCAACTCCGTCGGCTTCCCCTCCTGCGGCGCTCGTTGACACCCGGCGGAACCGGCCCGTACACTGCCGCCATCCCCGCGAGAAACGGGGCCGAGGTGCAGCCACTTGACCCCTGACCGCAGAACACTGCTTGCCCTGTTCTCCTTCGCCTTCGGCGTCCGCATCCTGTATGCGGCCCTGATGGGAGGCGATGCGAGCGTCATCCCCTTGCACGAGACCTACGCCTATCTGGTGGCCGCGCGCATGGTGCCGGACTGGAACTGGGTCACCACGCCGTTTTCTCCCGCCGCGCCCGGCTACCTGATGGCGCTGGCCGCGGCGTTCAAGCTGGCGGGGGTGTCGTGGTGGACGGCGGTGCTGCTCAATACCGTTCTCGGCGCGGGAACAGCCCTGTTCCTGTACCGCATCGGCGAGCAGCGGCTGGGGCGCCTGGTGGGGCTCGCCTCGGCGCTCTGGCTGGGTGGCAGCATCAGCCAGATCCACTACGCCGGCCTGGCGGTGCGCGACGTGATGACCACCTTCATGGTGGTGTGGTTCACCTATTCCCTGGTGAAGGTGTTCTCCCGCATGCGCGCTGCGGTGTGGTCGGGTTTCCTCTACCTTCTGCTGGTTTACACCGAACCGATGTTCGTCCTGATGCTGCCGGTGATCGTCCTGTTCCTGGCGCTGCGCGCGACCCACCACCGGGCCCTCAATCTCCAGTATATGTTCCTCTTCCTGGCCACCGTGTTCGTGCTGGCGGTTCCATGGACGATTCGCAATTACGTGGTCTACCGGGATTTCGTTCCCGTCAGCCTGGAGGCGTCGCGCTATACCTCCCCGGCCCGGCTGCAGGACAGGGCCAGCGCCGCTCCCGAGGGCGCACCCGGTTTCGTGCACAACACCGTCGAGTACTGGCGCTTCGCCCGCTTCCGCGAAGCGCCGGGCAATGCGGCCATCGGTCTGCGCCCGGAACCGGCCTGGTCACTGCGCCACAACCTGGCCACCATCGTCAGCTTCGGCCTGCTGCTGCCATTCTTCGCGGCCGGCGTCGCTTTCGCGTGGCGCAAGCGGCAACGCGCGCCCGTGGTGCTGGCCGGCATCGTCGCGTGTCACGCCATCCTGCGCGGTTTCCTGGGCGGGAGCAACGAGGCACGACTGCCCATGGAGCCGCTGATCATCCTGCTCGCCTTCTACGGACTGCGTGAGTTGCTGGAGGCGCGGCGCAGCGCCGGAGACGACGCGAGCGCCTAGGGCGCTGCCCGCAGGTCGCGGCCACTCATGGCCGCCGGGACCGGAACACCCAGATAGTCCAGAATGGTGGGCGCGATATCGCGCAACGATCCGTCGGAGATGAGCGCGCCGCGGTAGGACGGATCCACCAGGATGCAGGGAACGGGGTTGGTGGTGTGCGCGGTATGCGGGCCACCGGTCTTCGGATCCAGCATCAGTTCCGCGTTACCGTGATCGGCGATGACGATGGCCACGTAACGCTTCAGATCCAGCTCGCCCATCACCCGCCCCACGCACGCATCCACCGTCTCGCACGCCGTGATCGCCGCGGACAGCACGCCGGTGTGCCCCACCATGTCGGGGTTGGCGAAGTTGCACACCAGGTAGTCGTGCCGGTCGGCCCGCAGTTCGGCGATGAGCGCATCGCACACCTCGTTGGCGCTCATCTCCGGTTGAAGGTCGTAGGTGGCAACCTTCGCCGATGGAATCAGAATCCGGGTTTCCCCGCCGAACTCGTGCTCCTCGCCCCCGTTGAAAAAGTAGGTCACGTGCGCATACTTCTCCGTTTCGGCGATGCGCAACGTCTTCATTCCGGCGGCGGCAGCGGTATCGGCGAGGATGTCGGTGCGGGACTCGGGCGGAAAAGCCACCGGGAGGTCGAAACCATCCTCGTAGTAGCGCGCCATGCACACGTATCCAACCTTCGGCTTCTTATCGCGCTGGAAGCCGTCGAAGGATTCATCGGTGAAGGCGTGCGTGATCTGCCGCGCGCGGTCGGCGCGAAAATTGAAAAACACCAGCACGTCCCCGTCGGCCACCACACCCGGCGTCCCGCCGGGGGGCACGATGGCCACCGGCTCCACGAACTCGTCGGTGACACCCGCGGCGTAGGAGCGCTTCACCGCATCAACCGCGTCGGTCGCCCGCTCCCCCTTGCCCAGCGTGTACAGGTCGTACGCCTTGCGTGTCCGCTCCCAACGCTTGTCACGGTCCATCGCGTAGTAGCGTCCGATGATCGTCGCGATGCGCGCGTTGCCGAGCGCGGCGGTCTTCTCCTCCAGGAGTTTGAGATAACCCTCGCCGCCATGGGGCGAGGTGTCGCGGCCATCGAGAATGGCATGCACCATGACATTGCCCACGCCCCGCTCCTTCGCCATGTCGAGCAGCGCGTCCAGGTGTCGCTGGTGGCTATGCACGCCCCCGTCGGAAACGAGTCCCACCAAGTGCAACGTGCCACCCTGGCGAAGCGCGTCCATCGCCTCGCGCAGCGCCGGTATCTTCTGGAATGACCCGTCCGCAATCGACCGATCGATGCGCACGATGTCCTGGTACACGATCCGCCCGGCGCCGATGTTGAGGTGGCCGACCTCGCTGTTTCCCATCTGCCCCTCGGGCAGCCCCACCCAGGGACCCGACGCCTCGATGAGCGTGTGCGAATACTTCTCCCACAACGCGTCCACGTTGGGGGTGTTCGCCAGCCGCACAGCGTTGTTCTCGCTTTGTTCGCGCCAACCCCACCCGTCCAGGATCAGGAGCAGTACCTTCCTGCGCACCGTCATTGAGATCCCCTCACCGCGGCCAGTTTCTCCAGGTTCACAAGAGCGGTCTGGTTTCCGGGGTCCAGCCGCAACGCCTCGCGGAACTGTTCCTCCGCCTCGTCGAAGCGGCGCTGCATCGCGTACACCGACCCCAGCGTCACCCGTCCGTTGGCGTAGCCCGGCTCGGTCTTGACCGCCGCCTCGGCAAAGCGCGTTCCCTCTTCGATGTGTCCGGTTTCGATGTACATCACCGCAAGATTGTTCATGGCGTAGAAGTCGTCCGGCTTGAGTGCGATGCACTTGCGCAACGCCTCCTCCGCCTCCGGGTACATCTTGAGCTTGCCGTAGCACACGGCAATGTTGTTGTACGCGCTGTAGAAATTGGGGCGCATGCGGATGGCTTCCTTGTACGCCTCCACCGCCTTCTGATACTCGCCGCGCTGCTGGTAGCGCTGCCCCAGGTTGTTCTGCGCGTCCGCGTTGTCGGGCGTCAGATACCCGAGCGCTTCCAACTTCTTCATGGTTTCTTCGGTGGCGGCGGCGTCTGCGGTTCCGGCCTGGCTTTCGCGCTCCCGGTTCAGGGTGGCAACGACCTCCGGGCTGAAGCCCGCCACCACCTCCGGCTCGAACGCGTCGGTCAGCGGCTGGCCGGGCATGTCGCTCGCGCGCGGCAGCCCCGCCAGCGCGAGTACGGTGGGCGCGATGTCCATGATGGTCGCACCCTCCAGGACGTGCCCCTGCTTCACCCCCGCACCATAGAAACCCACGATCCCGTCCAGGCGGTGCCACTTGGCCGCGTTCCCGGCCCAGATTTCGGGCCGATTGCGCAGGCGCGACTCGTCGGCCTTGAATCCGTGGTCCGAGATCACCATCAGCACGGTATTGTCGTCCATCGCCGCCATCAACTCGCCCAGAATACGGTCCTGCAGCACGTACGCCTCTTCGACCGCGCGATGGTAGCGCTGGTACTCGTCGGCGGGAATGTCCGGCATGCGCGGCGGCGCGTGCAGCATGAACAGGTGACTCATTGCGTCCACCCATTCGAAGTAGACGGCGAGAACGTCAGGTGCGTTCGTCTCCATCGCGTGCAGCGCGATGTTGCGGAAGCTCATCGTCGACGCGTAGAGATGAATGAGATTGTTGACCGGATCTTTGGGGTCGAAGGCGCCACGGTGTCGCTTGATCTCCGCGGGGGTGAGGGCGACGAACTGTGCAATCTCCGGATCGGGCACCGCATCACCGTGCACCACCAGGCGCGACAACTCGTCGTCGCGTGACGACGGATAGACGCTGGTGGCGGCGGCACGCGCGGTATCGGTGGGCGCGTACGCGAGGTAGCCGAACTTGTCGGTGACCATCAGACCGTTGACGGTTTCGGCGGGATCCGTCGCCAGCCAGCCGATGACGGCAACGCTGCGGCCGAAGTCGCCGAGAACGTTCCAGAACGCATCCACGCGGCGGTACAGCCGGCTGATGGGAACGCGCGCACCGCTCTCGGGATCCACCACGGTGAAATTCAGAATCCCGTGGTCCTCCGGGTAGCGGCCCGTGGCCATGGTGGTCCACAGCAGCGGGGACAGCATGGGCTCTTCGCTGCGCAGCGGCCCGGAAGTCCCCTCGCGCACCAGGCGGGCGAAGTTGGGCAGCCGCCCCGCGTCCATCAGCGGCCGCAGATTCAGCCAGTCGCCTCCGTCCACGCCCACGATGATCAACCGGCGCGGCGCCGGGCCGTGAACGCCCGCTGCCGCGGCCTCAAGGGAACGGTCCCCCCAGCGCAGCAGTGTGGCGCCCTTCAGCGCGATGCCCAGGGGCTGGAGTTCGTCACGGATGCGCGCCGTCACACCGGCTGCGAATGCGTCGGCATCGTTGGACGTGGGCGTCGACGCCGCCTCGATCTCCCCCGCCGCAACCACAAGACGTTCGATGCCTCCCTCGAAGTCCGCGGAAAACCGTTCGTAGAGCGGGCGGGCCGAACCGGGCGGGATGTCGAGGTCGATGCGAAAGGCAACCGCCACCGAACGGCTGTCCTGAAAGATGACCGGGAAGGATGCGCCGTCCGCTTCCCCGGAAGGAACGCGATAGCTGCGCGCACCCAGCGGATATCGCACCAGGTGCTTTCCGGGTCCCACGAAGTGCCACCCCGGACCCACCACCTCGAACGCTCCGCCGGGCGACTCGCGCACCGCCTCGAAACCGCCCGGCACGCGCCGCAGGCCGAACGCGGCGGCGAGCACGAGGATGGCCGCGATGGCGGCGATGATCAATCGGGTTGGTTTCATTGGTTGATGCTCAAGGAACGGCGGGCACGAAACCCCGGCGAGACGCGCGTCGCGGAACCTGTTTCAAGGGTACGGCCGCGCGGCGAAGCCCGTCAAGCGGCCACGATTCGATGGTACACCAGCGCGCCACTCTCTATAATGCGTCCATGCCTCCCGAAACCACGCCGGCCATCGCCGTCATCGTCCTCACCTGGAACGGCCGTGACCTCACGCTCGACTGCCTCGACTCACTCGCGAAGGTCACCACACCCGGCGTGAGCGTGCTGGTGGTCGACAACGCCTCCAGCGACGGCACCGTGGAGGCGGTCCGCGAGAGATTCGGTGCGCGCGTCACCGTCCTCTCCAACCCCGCCAACCTGGGCTACGCGGCCGGCAACAACGCCGGCATCCGGCGTGCGCTCGACGACGGCGCCACGCATATCGTCCTTTTGAACAACGACACCCTGGTGGATCCCGCCTTCATCGCCGAGCTCGCCGGCGGCCTCGACGGCACGCCCGGCGGTGGGATCGCGGGCCCCAAGATCTACTATTCAACACCGCCGGACCGGATCTGGTTCGCCGGTGGAGAGGTGTCGATGTGGCGGGGCACGGCGCGGCACATCGGCATCCGGGAGACCGATCGCGGCCAGTACGACACACCGCGGCCGGTGGGCTACGTGAGCGGCTGCGCCCTGATGGCGCGGCGCGAGGTCTTCGAGCGGGTCGGCATGCTCGACCCGTCGTACCGGGCGTATTTCGAGGACACCGACTTCTGCGTCCGGGCCTCCCGGGCCGGGTTCGGGATCCGCTACGTCCCCACCGCGAAGGTCTGGCACCGCATTTCGGCCAGCACCGGCGGACAACTGTCGCGGCGCAAGGCCACGCGCAAGCTCGCGAGCGCGCGGCGCTTCTTCTGCCGCTATGCGCGCCCCTGGCACTGGCTCACCATTCCTTTATTTTTCACCCTCGATGTGATAAGAATAGGCGTCCTGATCCTGGCGGGCCGCATTCGAGATGGCGGCCCACCCCCGCAGTCCACACCCTGAGCCTCGGGCGGTCCTTCCAGCATGAAGATTGCGATCTTCGGTGTCAGCGGTCAGCTCGGCCGTGACGTCGCCGGCGCGCTTTCCGCACACCAGGTGGAAGGCGTCGACCACGCGCGCGCCGACATCCGCGACGAAGACAACGTGCGCCGCGTGGTGGAAGCGCTGCGGCCCGACTGGGCCATCAACTGCGCGGCCATGACCCACGTGGACGGCTGCGAACGCGACCCGCTGGCGGCGTTCGAAAACAACGCCCTCGGCGCCCGCGTCCTCGCGCGCGCGTGCGCGGCGAACAACGCGCGCCTGCTGCAGATCAGCACCGACTACGTGTTCGACGGCTGCAAGGGCAGCGCGTACGTGGAGACCGACCTGCCCCGCCCCCTCAACGCCTACGGGATATCCAAGCTTGCCGGGGAACACTTTGCGCGTTACGAGTGCCCCCGGACGGTGGTGGTGCGGACCAGCGGGCTCTACGGCGTCCACGTGTGCCGCGGCAAGGGGAGCAATTTCGTGGAGACGATGCTGGCGCGGGCGGGCGGCGAAGACGCGATGCGTGTGGTGGCGGACGAACGCCTCACCCCCACCTACACCGCCGATCTCGCGGCACAGATTCGCGGCATGATCGAGGCCGCCGTGGCGCCCGGCGTCTACCACGCCACCAACGCGGGCGACTGCTCGTGGCACGAGTTCACCGTCGAACTGTTGCGGCTTGCCGGCGTCACCGCGCAGGTCCAGCCGATCCGCGCCGCGGACTGGAAATCGCCCGCCCGGCGGCCGGCCAACTCCGTCCTCGAGAATCGCGCGTTGCAGGCGCTGGATCTGGACGTCATGCCCGAATGGCGGGACGCCCTGTCGCGCTACGTGACCGTGCGCGCGACCGCGGCATGACTCAGAACAAGAGATGCAGGAGCATCGCGGCGAAGCCGACCGACAATCCGACGGCCACGAACCCGATCAGCACGGCCACGCCGACGGCAATGGCCGGCACGACCAGTACGGCGGCAAATACACCCTTGAGCAACGCGAAACCGAGCTTCAGCGGAAGCAGCACGATGGCCAGAACGGCATGGAGCACAAACGCCCCCAGCAGGATCGAACCCACCAGGAGACCCATGAGAATGAATGCCGAGAATTCGATCATGACCTCCCTCCCGGGCCGGCGTGACCGGCGCCGTTACGGACCGCTCTACACCGGCACGGCCCGCGCATTCAATGAGGGCCCGGCGCGGCTCCGGGCGGCGCTGCCGCGCGCGGCGGCGGCGGTGGCGGGCATGTTGACGGCGGCGGCGGCCGTTGCGGCCATGGCGGGCGGCAAGCCGGCCTCGCTCGCGCCCGATCCGCTCCAGTACGTGTCCCCCAGCCGCGCCTTCCGCACCCTGCACACGGCGCTCGATCTCGATATCGACCTGGAAGGACAGCGCATCGCCGGCAGCGTCACCCACACCCTCCAGTCTCTTAGACCGCTCGTGGCGGAGATTGGTTTCAACTGTGTCGAACTTACCGTGGATTCGGTCACCGTGGACGGCCACCGCGCCGCGTTCGACTATCCGGTCTCGGCGGGCCAGAACACCTCGTGGATCAGCGGCGCGGCGGAGGCGGTGGCGGACGACCAGCTCGTGGTGAAGCTGCCGCAGGCCCTCGCCCGCGGCGAGGAGGCGCAGGTGCGCGTGTACTACCGGGGCGCCCCCAAAATCGGCCTGTACTGGATCCCCACCGAGAAGGGCATCCCCGAGAAGCGCTGGGAGGTGTGGTCGCAGGGCGAGGGCGAGGACAACCGCTACTGGATCCCGTGCTTCGACTACCCCAACGACCGCGCCACCTTCGAGGGGCGCTTCCGGGTGCCACACGGATACACCGCCATCTCCAACGGCGCCCTGGTCGAGAAGAAAGACGTGGGAGACAAGACCGAGTTCTACTGGAAGCTCGAGCAGTCGCAGGTGAGCTACCTCATCATGCTCGCGGTGGCGAAGTACCGCGTGTACGAACAGAAGTGGAACGACGTGGACGTGTGGTACGTGGTTCCGCCCGACGCGGACGACGCCACCATCCTGCGCGGCTACGGCCTCACCGGCGACATGATGGAGTACTTCTCGAAGGAGATCGGCATCGACTACCCGTACACCAAGTACGCGCAGGTGGTGGTGCAGAACTTCATCTACGGCGGCATGGAGAACACCACCGCCACCACCATGAACATGCGCACGCTGTACGACGAGCGCGAAGGCCTCACGCGCACCGAGCGCTCCCTGGTGGCGCACGAGCTCGCCCACCAGTGGTACGGCGACCTGCTCACCTGCCGCGAGTGGAGCCAGATGTGGCTCAACGAGGGCTTCGCCACCTACTACGCCTATCTCTACGAGGAACACCACGCCGGCGATGACGCCTTCCGCTACAAGATGCTGGAGGCGCAGCGCAAGGTGGTGGTGAGCGACGACGCCGACCCGCGGCCCATGGTGGTGGACTTCTACAACCGCCGCGACGCGCGCAACAACACCAACGTCTACAACCGCGGCGCCAGTGTGCTGCACATGCTGCGCTTCCTCTTGGGCGACGAGATGTACCGCGCCACCATCCACGAATACACCCGGCGTCACGCCCACTCGGTGGTGGAGACGCAGGACCTCATGCGGGCGGTGCGCGACGTGACTGGCGAGAACCTCGACTGGTTCTTCGAGCAGTGGGTGTTCCTGGCCGGCTACCCGAAGTTCCGCGTCAGCAAGGACTGGGACCGCGAAACCGGTGTCCTGCACATGCGCGTGGAGCAGACCCAGGTGGCGGAGGGACTGGTGCCGGTGTTCCGCGTGCCGCTGGACGTGGAGATTGCGTGGGAGGGCGGCACGCGCACGCAGCGCATCGTGGCGGAACGAGCGTCGCAGGACTACTACTTCTCCGTCCCCGCCGAACCGAAGATGGTGGTCTTCGACAAGGGCGGGTGGATTCCCAAGACGCTGGACTTCCCACGCCGGTTGGAAGAGCTGCTGTACACGCTCGAGCAAGGCGACTTTGCCGCGCGCGTGGATGCGGCACTGGCTCTGGGCAGCATGGGCGCCGACGCGCGCACCGCCCCGGTATTGCGCGCGGTGCTGCAATCCGACCAGTACTGGGGCCTGCGCCGCGAAGCAGCGCTGGCGCTGGGCGCGGCGGGAACGCCGGCTGCGCGCGACGTGCTCGTCGAAGGCCTCGGGCTGGATGACGCGCGGGTAAGGCTGGCCTGCGCCGAGGCGCTGGGCGGTTTCCACCGCGACGCGGTGGCCGCGGCCGCGCTGGAAAAGGCCATCAACAACGACCGCGCGTACGGCGTACGCGTGCAGGCCGTCAGCAGCCTCGTGAAGACGGGCGACGACCGCGCGTCAATGGTGTGTGTTGCGGCACTCAAGCAGGAGTCGGACCGCAGCTCCGTGCGCGCCGTCGCCATCGAGGGACTGGCCGCGCTCAAGGACCCCGCGGCGATGGACCGCGTTCGTCCGTACTGCACGCCGGGCAACCGGCGCGACCAGCGCCACCCGGCCATCAAGGCGTACGCATCCCTCGCCCGCGAGCTGACGAAGGAATCCGACCGGCGGCGCGCGGCCGAGTTCCTCGCGCCGTTCCTGGACGACTGGTACCTGCGCACCCGCGAGGCGGTGATCGACGCCTTGATCACCATTGGCGATCCGGGCTCGGTGGGCACCCTGGAGCGGGTGGCGACCGGCGATCCGCTTGCCGCCGTGCGCGACCGGGCCCGCAAAGGCGCCGAGCGCATCCGGGCCGAACACGCCACCCGTTCCGGTAAGACCACCACCGCCGCGGAGCTCGAGGAGTTGAAGCGCCGCGTGGCCACCCTGGAGGACGACCTGCGCGAGGCCCGCAAGGCCCTGGCGGGAAGCGACGGCCCGGACGAGTGACCCAAGGGTTGTGGCCACGAAATTGGGTCTCCGGCATGGTAAGACGCTTTTATGAATAAAGTTACGGGGCTGGCCGTGAACCGGCGCGGCACGTCGGGCCAAGCTGGTGCCCCAGGGGGAGATGGCCCCGCGCCGGGGACATTCTCCCGGCCACGACCTTTGGATTTGACATTGCTAAACCTTTCACATAGTCTCTTAACGGTTGCTGACGGGAGCACCTGTCCGGTAGAGTCGGGCGTCTTGAGGAATGGGCCCAACGGCTCCGCCGGCGCATCGGAGATTATCTCCTGGTCCGGCTCATGAAGCCGGAGAAGGAACGGTACAACTGGGCACGTCAGGCGGGGTTGCTGTCGACGATCCCGTTTCTGATGGCGGTGCCCCCGATCGCCGGTCTTCTGATCGGCCGCTATCTCGATAAGAAGTTCAACCTACAACCCCTATTCACCATCGTCCTGCTGCTGCTGGGGTTCGCCGCGGGTGTGCGTGAAGTTGCACTCGTAATCAAGAAGGCGAATGCCCCCTCCGATGGAGACGACAAGCGTGATCGAAGCACGAAATAGCGTAGCGACCGCCGCCTGGTCGGCCGTCGATGCGGACCTGCTCAGTCGCGTGCGCAAGACCTCGCTCGTGCTGGGCATCGTCGTCGGTATTCCGCTCACCTTTTACTTTGGATTGATGGCGGGCGCGGCGTGGTTGGCGGGTATGGTATGGTCGCTGATCAATCTGGCGCTCATTGCAGCGGTCGTGAAGCGCGTGCTGGCCGATGAACGCGACAAGACGGCCATCGTCATCGCGCTGGCCATCAAGTTTCCCGTTCTATACGCCGCCGGACTGGCCTTGCTGGCGGTGCTGCACCTGCCGGCCGCATGGCTGGTGGCCGGCTTCACCTGGCCGCTGTTCGTCGCCGTCATGAAGGCCGCGGGACGCGCCTACCTCGGTCTCGACGAGACACGCGGACCCCGTAGACAAGGATTGGAATCGTGAGTCTGACCCATCTGATCGAGCGAATCGCGGGCAACGGGATGCTGCGCCTCGTCACCGAGGTCGCCGAAGACGTCGCGCACGGCGAGGCCCACGACATGGCCCACGAGGAAGCCGCCCACGAGCTGCCCAACTGGATCACGCTGATCCTGGAGTTCGTCCACAACCCCGCCGTGAAGGGCTTCCTGCACGAGTGGGAGGGCATGATCTTCTCGTTCGCCATCGCCGGCCTGCTCATCGTGGTGGCGCGGCTGGCCTCGCGCAACCCGCAGATGATTCCGGGGCGCCTGCAGAACGTGGTGGAGATGGTGGTGGAGGGATTGTCGAACTTCATCATCGGCATCCTCGGTCCGCGTGGGAGGCAGTTCGTTCCCTTCCTGGGCACGCTGTTCGTCTACATCCTGGCCATGAACCTCTCCGGTGTGCTGCCCCTGGGCAAGTCGCCCACCGCGAGCCCCAACACCACCGTGGCGCTGGCGCTGTGCGTGTTCCTGTATTCGAACTGGATCGGGCTTCGGAGCAACGGCCCCGTCGGCTATCTCAAGCACCTGGCGGGTTCGCCCAAGAGCCCGGTGGAGTGGGCCTTCGTGCCCATCATGTTGCCGATTCACATTCTCGGCGAGATCGCACGTCCGGTAAGCCTGTCGCTGCGACTCTTCGGCAACGTATCCGGCGAAGACGTGCTGCTGTTTGCTTTCTGCAGCCTCGGCGTCACCGCGCTGTCGTTCGCCAATTCGCCCATCGGCATTCCGTTCCAGGTACCGTTCATCCTGCTGGCATTCTTGACGAGTTTCATTCAGGCGCTGGTGTTCACACTATTGAGCACCATCTATATCCTGCTGTGGCTGCCCCACGAAGACGAGGGGCACTAGTTCCTGTTTCCCAAACCCAAACGTAACCTGAGGAGGTTATTGAAATGGACGCATCAACCGCTCTGGGCTTTGCCCTCCCCATCGGCCTGGGCCTGGCCGCCATCGGCTCGGGCATCGGCTTCAGCCGCGCCATCGGCTCGGCCATGGAGGCCATCGGCCGCCAGCCGGAGGCTTCCGGCAAGATTCAGACCGCGATGATCATCGGCGCCGGGCTCATCGAAGCGCTCACGATCTACGCGTTCGTCACCGTGTTCCTGCTCATGGGCAAGATCCAGTAACCGGGGTTCTTTCCCCTGTCAGACGGCCGTGTGGCGCGTGACGGCGCGTGGCCGAGGAGTGTGAGATGGAACTTCAGTGGAAAGCATTACTGACCCAGGTCGTTGGCTTCCTCATCGTCCTGTGGCTGTTGCGCAAGTACGCGTGGGACAAGCTGCTCGCGTTCATCGAGAAACGCCGCGAGACCATCGCGGCGGAGTTCGAGAGCATCGAGCGCACCAGGGCCGACGCGGATGCGCTGCGCCGCAAGTACGATGAAGAGCTGGCGGGCATCGAGGCCACCCGGCGCGCGCGCATCCAGGAGGCGGCGCACGAGGCCAGCGGCATCGCGGGCAAAATCCGCGACGAGGCCCGCCAGGAAGCCGTCGACATGCGCGTCAAGGCCACCCAGGACATCGGCATGGAAATGGACAAGGCCAACGCGACCTTCCGGGACCAGATGGTCGACGCCGTGCTCACCGCCACCGAGAAGCTGATCCGCCAGCGGCTCGACGACGCGCAGCACCGGCGCCTGATCAACGAGTACCTGGACGAAGTGGCCAACCGGCCGGCGGGACGATAGACGATGGTCCTTTCCGGAGTCGGCAAACGCTACGCGGTGGCGCTGTTCAATGCGGCCAGGGCGGAGGACGTGCTGGACCAGGTCTACGGCGACGCGGTCAGCTTTGCGAGGGTGCTCAAGGCGGAGCGTTCGTTCAAGCGCTTCCTGGAGTCTCTGCAGGCCACGTCGGACGAGAAGAAGGACCTCGTGGTCAAGGTCATCGGCGACCGCGCGTCCGGCCTCTTCGTCAAGTTCGTGCTGCTCCTGATCGACAAGAAGCGCATGGCGAACTACGCGGAGATCGAGAAGGCGTTCGAGGCGTTGTACGACGAGGAGCGCGGCATCGTGGAGGTGGCGCTGGTGACCGCCGTTCCGCTGGACCTCGAACTGGAGCGCAAGGCCAAGGCCACCATCGAGAAGCGCACGGGCAAGACGGCCAAGATTGTCAAGCGCGTGGACCCCGGCGTGATCGGCGGCGTGATCATGATTGCGGGCGACCAGATCATCGACGGCAGCATCCGCAACCATCTCGCGGAGATGCGGCAGGAGCTGCTCGCGTTGCGGGTACGTTAGAGACACATCGAATAGAATACCGAGGAGTGAGAGCATGGCGTTTCGACCCGAAGAAGTAAGTTCCATCATCCAGGCGGAACTGCAGAAGTCCGACGTGAAACTCGAAATGGAGTCGGTCGGTACCGTCCTCCAGGTGGGCGACGGCATCGCCCGCGTGTGGGGACTCGAAGACGCCATGTCGGGCGAGTTGCTCGAGTTCCCCGGCGGGGTGGCCGGCATGGTGCTGAACCTCGAGACCGACAACGTGGGTGCGGTGCTGTTCGGCGACGACGCCGGCATCAAGGAGGGCGACACCGTCAAGCGCACCGGCAAGGTGGCGCAGGTCCCGGTGGGCAAGGCCCTGCTGGGACGCGTGGTCAACTCGCTGGGCCAGCCCATTGACGGCAAGGGCCCCATCGTCACCGACACCTTCAACCCGGTCGAGGCCGTGGTGCCCAACGTGGTGCAGCGCCAGCCGGTGAAGGAGCCGCTGCAGACCGGCCTTAAGGCGGTCGACTCCATGATCCCCATCGGCCGCGGACAGCGCGAATTGATCATCGGCGACCGCCAGACCGGCAAGACGGCGCTGTGCATCGACACCATCATCAACCAGAAGACCAGCGGTGTCATCTGCATCTACGTCGCCATCGGGCAGAAGGAATCCACCGTGGCGCAGCTGGTGCGCCGGCTCGAGAAGCACGGTGCGATGGAGTACACCACCATCGTGAGCGCGTCGGCCAGCGATCCGGCGCCGCTCCAGTTCCTGGCCCCCTACGCCGGCGCCGCCATGGGCGAGTTCTTCCGCGACAGCGGCGGCCACGCGGTGTGCTTCTACGACGATCTTTCCAAGCACGCGCAGTCGTACCGCCAGATGTCGCTCTTGCTGCGCCGTCCGCCGGGCCGCGAAGCCTACCCCGGTGACGTCTTCTACCTGCACTCGCGGCTCTTGGAGCGCGCCGCCAAGCTGTCCGAGCCGCTGGGCGGCGGGTCGCTCACCGCACTGCCCATCATCGAGACGCAGCTGGGCGACGTGACGGCGTACATCCCGACCAACGTGATCTCCATCACCGACGGGCAGATCTTTCTGGAGGGCGACCTGTTCTACGCCGGCGTGCGGCCCGCCATCAACGTGGGTATCTCGGTGTCGCGCGTGGGCTCCAACGCCCAGACCAAGATGATGAAGCAGGTGGCGGGACGGCTGCGTCTCGCGCTGGCGCAGTACCGCGATCTGGCCAACTTTGCGCGCTTCGGCTCCGACCTCGACAAGTCCACGCTCGCTCAGCTCACGCGCGGCGAGAAGATGGTCGAGATCCTCAAGCAGGACGAGGACGAGCCGCTGCCGACCGAGCGCCAGGTGCTGCTGATCTTCTGCGCCAACGAGGGTCTGCTGGACGACCTGCCGACCGACAGCCTCAAGCGCTACGAGAAGGAGTTCTACGCCTTCATGGACGGGAAGTATCCGGACGTGGTGCGCAAGCTGCGCGAGAAGAAGGCATTCGACAAGGAGCTGGAAGCCGAGGCGCGCAAGGCGTGCGGCGAGTTCAAGGCGGACTTTGCCCGTGGCCTGGCGGCCGCGAAGTAGCGCAATCCAATGGCGACACTACTCGATCTCAAACAGCGCATCCGGTCTGTCGAGAACATCGGCAAGATCACGCGCGCCATGCAGCTGGTGGCGGCCGCCAAGCTCAACCGGGCGCAGTCGCGCGCGCACGGGGTTCGTCCCTACACCGACGAGCTCGACCGGGTGCTGGGCGGACTGGCCGGCGGCGGCATGGAAGAATCCGAGGACGTCTCGGTGGAGTTCACCTACGCCGACGAAAGACCGCCGGTGCGGACCACGCTGGGGCGTCTGTTCTCGCAGCACGAGGTAAAGAAGCCGGGCATCGTGCTGGTGACCGGCGACCGCGGGCTGTGCGGCGCGTTCAACACCAACCTGATCCGCGCAGCACAGCAGTTCATGAACGAGAATTCGGACAAGGACTGCAAGCTCATCACCATCGGCAAGAAGGGGCAGGCGTTCTACCGCCGCCGCTCCACACCGGTCGTGTTCAGCAGGACGGGTATCAGCGACAAGCTGGAGCTGGCCGAGGTCAAGGAGATCACCGGCAAGCTGATCGAACTGTACGCGAACGACGAGGTGGACGCGCTCTACTTCATCTTTGCCAAGTCCATCCGCGCCGCGCTGTACAAGATTACGGTGCAGAAGTTCCTGAGCATCCCGCCGGTGGCAGGCGCGGGCGCGGACGACAACTACATCATCGAGCCCGGGCGAGACGAGCTGTTCGCGGATCTGCTGCCGCTCTACGCCACCTCGCTGGTGTTCTCGGCGCTGGCGGATTCGTTCGCCTCCGAGTACGGCGCGCGCATGGCGGCCATGCAGCAGGCCACCAAGAACGCGGAAGAGAAACTGGGAGACCTGGTCATCGAGAGAAACCGGCTCCGCCAGGCCACGATCACGCGCGAACTCGCGGAGATCGTGGGCGGCGCCGAAGCCCTCAAGTAGCACCCTGAACGGGAGAGGAAGACAGAATGGAATCGAACGCGAAATCGAACGCAAACGTCGGCAAGATCGTGCAGGTCATCGGACCCACCGTCGACGTTGAGTTCCCCTCCGGCCACCTGCCGTCCATCTACAACGCCATCAGCATTGTGGACAAGGCACGCAACATCGACCTGGTGTGCGAGGTCTCCCTGCACGTGGGCGACAACGTGGTTCGCGCCATCGCCATGAAGTCCACCGACGGGCTGGTGCGCGGCATGAAAGTCGTGGACCAGGGCGGACCCATCAGCGTTCCGGTGGGATCGCAGTCGCTGGGGCGCATTTTCAATATTCTGGGCGAGCCCATCGACGGCAAGGGCCCACTGCCGGAGCCGGACAAGCGCCTCCCCATCCACCGTCCCGCGCCCTCGCTGGAAGACCAGGCCACCGAGATTCAGCAGCTGGAGACGGGCATCAAGGTGGTCGACCTGCTGGCGCCGTACGCCAAGGGCGGCAAAATTGGATTGTTCGGCGGCGCCGGCGTGGGCAAGACGGTGCTCATCCAGGAGCTCATCCGTAACATCGCCACCGAGCACGGCGGCTACTCCGTGTTCGCGGGCGTGGGCGAGCGCACGCGCGAGGGCAACGACCTGTGGCTCGAAATGAACGAGTCCGGCGTGGTCAACAAGACCTCGCTGATCTTCGGACAGATGAACGAGCCGCCCGGCGCGCGTCTGCGCGTGGGCTTGACCGGCGTCACTGTGGCGGAGTACTTCCGCGACGCCGAGAACCAGGACGTGCTGTTGTTCATCGACAACATCTTCCGTTTCGTGCAGGCGGGCTCGGAAGTATCCGCCCTGCTCGGCCGCATGCCGAGTGCGGTGGGCTACCAGCCCACGCTGGGCACCGAGATGGGCGGCCTGCAGGAGCGCATCTGCTCCACCAAGAAGGGGTCGATCACGTCGGTGCAGGCCATCTACGTGCCGGCCGACGACATCACCGACCCGGCGCCGGCCACCACCTTCTCGCACCTCGACGCCACCACCGTGCTCTCGCGACAGATCGCCGAGCTCGGCATCTACCCCGCGGTGGATCCGCTGGCGTCGACCTCGCGCATTCTCTCCCCCTCGGTGGTGGGTGAGGAGCACTTCAAGGTGGCGCGCCAGGTGCAGGAGATTCTGCAGCGCAACAAGGAGCTGCAGGACATCATCGCCATCCTGGGCATGGACGAACTGTCCGAAGATGACAAGCAGGTGGTCAACCGCGCGCGCAAGATTCAGCGCTTCCTCTCGCAGCCGTTCTTCGTGGCCGAGGTGTTCACCGGTTCACCGGGCAAGTACGTGAAGATCGCGGACACCATCCGCGGCTTCAGGGAGATCATCGAGGGTGTGCACGACGACATCCCCGAGCAGGCGTTCTACATGGCCGGCTCCATCGACGACGTGATCGAGCGCGCCAAGGCGATGGCGTAGGCGGAGAGGAACCGACGTATGGTCACGCAACCCAAGTTCAGCTTCAAGGTGCTCACCCCCAACCGCAAGGCGTTCGACGGCGACGTCGTGTCGATCGTCGCCCCGGGCGGTGCGGGCTACCTGGGCGTGCTCGCCAACCACGCGCCGCTCATTACAACGGTGCAGACCGGCGAGCTCACCGTGAAGCTCCCCGACAACCGCGTGAGCCACTACACGGTGGGACGCGGCTTGTTGAAAGTTGCCAACAACCAGGTGGTCCTCTTGACGGAATCGGTGGAGGAAACGAAGGGGTAGGCGTACTCGCGTCCGTTGGTATGAATGAAGAGGGCCGGCTCTGGCGAGTCGGCCCTTTCTTTTGGTTGGGACGTAGTGTTGAACGGTCTTACGCGCCGTCGATGATGTCGTGCGTCTCCGGCATGGGGGTGGTGCCCATGGTGGCGCTGCCTTCTTCGTGGCTGCGCAGGAAGTCGGTGGTGCCCACCGGCACCATGAACGCGAACACGCTGCCCGCGCCCGACTTGCTCTCCACCCATATCTTGCCGCCGTGCAGCTCCACGATGTGCTTGGCGATGGCCAGCCCGATGCCCAGCCCGCCCCGGCGCCGCGTGGACGAACCATCGAGTTGCCGGAAGGTATCGAAGATACGCGGCATCTTCTCCTCGGGGATCCCCTGCCCGGTGTCGGCCACCCGCACCACCACGCCCTCGTCGGTGCGCTCGGTGACGAGGGTCACGTGTCCGCCCGCCTCGGTGAACTTGATGGCGTTCTGCGCCAGGCACATCACCACCTGGCCGATGCGGCGGTTGTCGATGTACACCACCGGCACGTCGTAGCCGGGCTGGAAGGTGACCTGGATGCCCTTCTCCTCGGCGGTAGCGAGGATCTTGGGCCACAGCGAGCGCACCACGTCGTGGATGTGCGACAGGGTGAAGCTCAGCATGGTGCCGGTGACTTCGAGCTTGGAGAGATCCAGCAGGTCGTTGATGAGGCGCAGCAGGTTGCCGCCGTTGTCTGCGATCACGTCCAGGAAGTGGCGGCGGTCGGCGTCGCCCACGATGCCGTCGCGCAGCGCCTCGGTGTAGGCGATGATCACCGAGAGCGGCGTGCGCAGCTCGTGGCTGATGTTGGCCAGGAACTCGGTCTTCATCTCGTCCACTTCGCGCAGCTTCTGGTTGGCGTCCTGCAGGTTGCGGTTCTGCAGGATGATCTGCTGCTCCAGCATCTTGCGCTGGGTGATGTCGTGCACCAGCGCCTGGATGAAGGTGTCCTTCTTGATCTGAATCAGGCTCGCGCTGATGTCCACGTAGAGCACGTTGCCGTCGCGGCTCACCAGGCGGCGGTCGGTGAACAAGCGCGACTTCTGGCTCATGATGTTGATGAAATCGCGCCGCGCCTGGAACTGGTCCTCGGTGGGAAACAGGTCGAAGAACGACTTGCGCAGCAGGTCCGCCTCGGGCAGCCCCAGCACCTCGCAGCACTGGCGGTTCACCTCCACCAGGCGGCCGGTGTTGCGGTCGATGAGCATGATGATGTCGCTGGCGTTGCGCTGCAGGGTGCGGTAGCGCTCGCCGAGATCCTTGGCGTCGCGCAGGAGCAGCGCGTGCTCGATGGCGCCGCTGGCGATGTTGCCGCAGTTGACCATCTTCTCCAGGTCGGTGTCGCTGAAGGCGTTGGCGGTGTACGAGCCCGCGTTGAGCGTCCCGATGACGTTGCCGTGCGCGATCAGCGGCACCACCATGTCGCAGCGCAGGTTCTCCTCCTGCACCACTTCCGTGAAGCGGCCGTCCGAGGCGACGTCACGCCGCAGGAGCGCCCGCTTGTTCATCGCCACCCAGCCGATGATGGTGGTCTCGTCCAGCGGCACCGGCCGGCCCTCGCCGATGCGCTCGCCCCCGACGTCCTCCTTATAGATGTGCTGCAGCGACAGGTGCCGCCCGCCGCTCTCCATCAGGGCGATGCTGGAGCGGTCGAAATCGACCAGCAGGGAGAGCTCGCGCGTGATGGCGGCGAGGATGTCGTCCAGTTCCGTGTGCTGGAGGATGGTGCTGGCAATGCGCACCATGGCCAGCAGTTCCGCGTTGAGGCGGCTGGTGGACGATGGTTTCTTTGTGCGGTCGCTCATGGTGCGCAACGCCGGGGGATACCGGTCCGTACCCGGATGCGGCGCATGCCGCCCGGGAAGGACCGGGTTTCCGGTCGTTCCCGGATGTGCACGAAGCGTTCCAAAGGGGGCGATTGTTCGCGCCGTAACCATATGCTAGACTGGCAGTTCTAACCGACGACCGGCATGGCGAAGTCAAAGAAGCAAAAGAAGTCACACGCCACGGGTGCGGGCACTCCGCGGCCCGGCGCCCGCGACCGGCTCGACGTGGCGACGCCCTTCTCGTGGCGCAACCACGCCGACCGCATCGATGTCGCCATCGTGCTGGGCGTGGCGTTGCTGCTGCGCCTCACCTTCTTCTTTCTCAACCAGAAGCTCAACCCGACCTTCAGCTTCCCCATCATGGACGCGCTCTACCACCACGAGTGGGCGCAGGACCTGGTGGCGGGTGGCACGCGCGGCACCGATGCATTTTTCCGCGGACCGCTGTACCCGTATTTTCTCTCGTTTCTGTACCGGGTGAGCGGGTCGAGCATTGCCTTTGCGGTGTTCGTGCAGCACGTCATCGGCGCGCTCACCGCGGGGCTCATCTACCTGACCGCGCGCGAGCTGTTCTCGCGCACCGTGGCGCTGGTGGCGGGGCTGACCACGGCGCTGTACTGGGTGCTAGTGTACATGGAAGGCGATCTCCTCATCGAGACCACCTTCATCTTCCTGAACACGCTGGCCATGCTGCTATTGCTGCAGGGGACCAGGCGGCACTCGCTGGTTCGCCTGGCCGTGGGCGGGTTCGTGCTGGGACTGGCGACCATCGATCGTCCCAGCATCCTGGTGTTCTTCCCCGCCATCCCCATCGCGCTGTACCTCGCGGGCCGCCGGCGCCCGGCGGGCGCGCGCGGCTGGCTGCGGCAGACAATTGTAGTGGCGGTGGCGTGTGCCATTCCCATCGCGCCGGTGATGGTGCGCAACTACGTGGTCGCCCGCGCCATCGTTCCCGTGGGCGCATCCGGCGGCGTAAACTTCTACATCGGCAACAACCCCGCCTCCGACGGCTCCACCGCCATCGTGCCGGGAACGCGCGCCGACTGGTGGGGCGGCTATAACGACGCCATCGCCCTCGCCGAGCGCGCCACTGGCAAGAAGCTCACCCTGGCCGAGGTGTCCGACTACTACTTCCAGCGCGGCTTCGACTACATCCGCACCCAGCCGGAGCAGGCATGGCGCCTCATGGGCAAGAAGTTCATGATGTTCTGGGGAGCGGGCGAACGCGCCAACGACAAGTACATCTACTTCTTCTGGCATCTGGCGGGCATGAAGTACGTGCCGTTGCCCGGCTTCTGGCTCATCGGGCCGCTGGCCCTGCTGGGCGGGTTCCTCCTGTGGCGGCGCCGCGCAGAACTGGCCATGTTCTACCTGTTCGTCATCGTCTACTCGCTGGGCGTGGTGGTGTTCTTCGTGAACGCGCGCTTCCGGCTGCCCGTCATCCCCGTGCTCACCCTCTTCTCCGGCTACGCCACCGTGTACCTGGTGCGCGCATTTCGTGAGCGGCAGTTCGGCGTGGTACGCGCAATCGTGGTTCTCGCCGCCGCGGCCCTGCTGGTGAACTCGGACTACGCCTACCAGAAACAGATGCGCGCCTACTCGGACGCTTTCTCGAACTATACGCTCGGCAACGCCTACCTCAAGATGGGGATGGAAGGCACCGCGCTCAATCACTTCTCGCGCGCCGCCGAGATCAACGCCGAATCACCCACCCCGGCCTACCGCGCCATCCAGCGCGAGGTCGACTACAACCTCGGCGTGCTGTTGTGGAAGAGCGGGTTGTGTTCGCGCACCATCGAGGTGCTGGAACGCGTGGGCGGCAACGACGAACTCGCCCGCCACGCGCTCGACTGCCTGGGCGACTGTTACCTCAAGCGCCAGGACCTCGCCAGCGCGCAGCGCGTGTACGAGCACCTGCTGCAGCTCTCTCCGTCGGACCAGCGCGCCATCACCGGACTCGCCCGCTGCGCGGCCATGACGGGTGACACCGACAAGGCGCTGAGCATGCTCAACGAGATCGTCGATCCCACGCGGGCCGTGTACCCGCCGGCCTTCCTGGCGCTCGCGGAGATCCAGCGCAGCACCGGCAACATCGACGCGGCCATCGAGAGCTACACCCACATCGCCCAACTGCTGGGCTATGAACGCCAGGGCTACATCGCGCTGGCCGAGCTGTACAGCCGTAAGGGCGACAAGGCCGCGGCACTGCAGGCGCTGGAGCAGGCCGCCTTCCACTCCCCGCCCAACGACCCCACCATCCAGCAGCTCTCGGCCGCCATCCGCGCGGGACGATGAAGCGCGCCGCAGGCGCACCGCGCATCGCGGTGCTCGACATCGGCACCAACTCCATGAAGCTGCTGGTGGCCACCAGCGACGGCCGCCACGTGCGCCCGATCCACTTCGCACGTGTCACCACCCGCCTCGGTACCGGCCTGCACAAAAACGGGCGCATCTCGCCCGCGGCCACGGCACGCGCGGTGGATGCGGCCCGCAAGCTCGTCGCCGAGGCGCGGCGAAACGGCGCCACGCATGTGGTCGCAGTGGGAACCTACGCATTTCGCGCGGCGGAGAACGGCGCCCGGGTGGCGAAGAAGATCGAACGCGCCACCGGCGTCGGGGTGCACATCCTCTCCGGCCGCGAGGAGGCGCGCATGGCCTTCCTCTCAGCACGCTCGCACATGGAACGCGCGCCGGCGTCGGCGTTGATGCTCGATGTGGGGGGCGGGTCGGCGCAGCTCGTGGCCGCGCGCGGCACCACCATCGTGGGCGTCACCTCGCTGCCGCTGGGCGCGCTGCGGTTGACCGAGCGCTTTCTTCACCACGACCCCATCGAGCCCGGCGAGTACCTGCAAATGAAACGCACCATCGAGCGTGCGGTTCATCCGGTGATTGCGAAGCACGCGCTCCGTGCGCCGCGCGCGGTCTTCATGGCCGTGGGCGGCTCCGCCACCACCGCGCTGGCCATGGCGCGGCACGATGCGAGCGGGCGTCTGTGGCAGGGAAGCATGACGCTGGCCGAACTGCGTCAACTGGAACGGGCATGTCTGGGCAAGACCATCGCGGCACGAAAGCGCATGCCGGGGCTTCCTGCCGACCGCGCAGACATCATCCCCGCCGGCATTGCTGTGGTCCTCGCCGTCATGGGCGCGGCGCACAAGCGCGTGGCGCACATCACCGGCGGCGGCGTGCGCGAGGGCGTGGTGCTGACTATGGCGCGGGAGAATTGAGCCAGCGCGCGATGGCCGCGCCGAACAGCGTCCACGGGATGACGTCCGGCGGCGCCGCGGCCAGCTCAACCGTCTCTCCCCCCACCGGGTGCGGAAAGCGCAGGCGCGCGGCGTGCAGCGCGATGGCGCGTTCCGGCAACGGCTCGGGCGCGCGGTACTTCAGGTCCCCCAGCAGCGGAAATCCTGCCGCCGAGAATTGCAGCCGGATCTGGTGGTGCCGCCCCGTGCGCGGGTTGATCTCCACCAGCGATACCATCCGCGCCGGCGCCTTGCGGCGGCGATCGCGCGTCGGCAACGTCAACTCGGAGCGAGCCAGCACGCGGTATTCGAGCGACGCCTCGCGGGCGCGCGGGCCGTCCGCAGCGGCCATGCGCGAGCGGGTGTGCGTGCGCTCGATGAAACCACTCAACTCGCCGGTGTCGTCCGGCATCGATCCCACCACCACCGCAAGGTAGCACTTCTCCACCACCCGGTCGTGAAACGCGCGCGCCAGGCGCGACGCCGCCTTGGAGGTGCGCGCAAATACCATTACGCCGGACACCGGCCGGTCGATGCGGTGCACCAGCCCCAGGTACACGTCGCCGGGCTTGGCGTAGCGCTCCTTGATGTACGCGCGCGCCTGCGCCAGCGCGGTCGGGTCGCCCGTGCGGTCGCCCTGGGCCAGCAGGCCCGCCGGTTTGAGGACGCCGAGCAGGTGGTTGTCTTCGAGGAGGACCTGGATGTGTTGCGTCATGGGTTCCCGGGAATGGGCCCCGGCGCCCGCCGGGAGCCACCCGGCCTCGCTTGACCGCCCATGCCCGCTCCACCTATACTCCCCAGATTGCCCACACGAGCAAGTGCAAATCATGATAGAAGTTAGCAGTCTAACCAAATCCTACGGCAAAGTCGAGGCCGTGCGCGGCGTCTCCTTCCGGGTGGCCCCCGGCGAGGTCTACGGCCTGCTGGGCCCCAACGGGGCCGGCAAGTCCACCATTATCGGCATCCTCTCCGGCCTGGTGCTGCCTTCCTCGGGCGAGGCGCGCATCGGCGGGCACGACGTGGTGCGCGATTCGCTGGCCGCCAAGCGCATCCTCGGCGTGGTGCCGCAGCAGTCCATCGTGATCGAAGAGCTGAGCGCCCTCGCCAACTGCATGTTCTTTGGTTCCCTCTATAATGTGGAGGCGCGCGTGCTCAAGGAGCGCTCCCGCGAACTGCTGGACTGGATGGAACTGTCCGACCACGCCGGCAAGCCGGCGGGCACGTTTTCCGGCGGCATGCTGCGTCGGCTCACGCTCGTGCTGGGCATCCTGCACGAACCCGGGGCGCTGATTCTCGACGAACCCACCACCGGGCTGGATCCCCAGACACGCCTGCTCCTGCTGGAACGGATACGCGATATCGCCGGCAAGGGCACGGCGGTGCTCATGAGCACGCACCACCTGGAGGAGGCCGAGCGCCTGTGCAGGCGGGTGGGCATCATCGACGAGGGACGCATCATCAAGGAAGGCACGCTGGAGAGCCTGCGCGCGGAGGTCTCCGACGTGCAGCTGTTCAGCCTGCGCGGCACCTTCGACCGCGCGCGCCTGCGCGGCGTGGTCGCAACCCTCGCCGGCGCGGAGATCCTGCTGGACGAGGCGGACGAGGCTGTGGTGGCGGTGCCCAGCGGGAGCGCACACGCATCGCGCCTGATCGAGCTGGCCGCCTCTCTCGAACAGGTCAACGAGGTCGCCATCAAGCCCCCCTCGCTCGAGAGTCTTTTTATCCGGCTCACCGGGCGTGAGCTCCGGGAGTGATTCGATGATCCAGTATCGCGTGGACTCCGAAGTCGGGAAGCTTCGCAAGGTCCTCGTGCATCGCCCCGATCTGAGCCTGCGCCGCCTGACCCCGTCTAACTGCGAGGAACTGCTCTTCGACGACGTGCTGTGGGTGCGCAAGGCCCGCGGCGAGCACGACAAGTTCGTGGGCCACCTGGAGCGGCGCGGCGTGGAGGTGTACTACCTCGACGACCTGCTCGCCGAGGTGCTGCGCATTCCGGAAGCACGTTCGTTCGTGATCGACAAGACCGTCACCCGCCTCACCGTGGGTGCCGCACTGGTGAAGGACTTCCGCGCCTACCTGATGGAACTGGATCCCCGGCGCCTCTCCGCCATCCTCATCGGCGGGCTGGCGCGCGTGGAGATCGACGACAGCTTCCTGCGCAAGCACTCGCTCACCCTGGCCACCATGGACCCGTTCGACTTCGTGCTGCCGCCGCTGCCCAACTCCATCTTCACGCGCGACGCTTCGTCGTGGATCTACAACGGCGTATCCCTCAACCCCATGTACTTCGAGGCGCGCCAGCTGGAAGTGGTGCACGTGGCCGCCATCTACAACTGGCACCCGATGTTCGCCGACGCCGACTTCGAGTTCTGGTTCCCCGACCAGGACGAGCAGGGCCGCTTCATCCAGGAGGACTGGGGCCGCGCGTCGCTGGAGGGCGGCGACGTGATGCCCATCGGCAACAAGACGGTGCTGGTGGGGATCGGCGAGCGCACCACCGCGCAGATGGTGGAGCGGCTGGCGCAGTCGATGTTCCGCTACGAAGCCGCCGAACGCATCATCGCCTGCCAGATGTCCAAGGATCGCGCGCACATGCACCTGGACACCATCTTCACCATGGTGGACCGCGACGCGGTGACACTCTACCCCAAGGTGAGCGACAAGATCCGCGCCTTCAGCCTGCGCCCGGGCGACAAACCCGGCCAGCTGGACGTCACCGTGGAGAAGAACTTCCTGGAAGCGGTCGCCGACGCACTCAAGGTAAAGAAACTGCGCGTGATCGGCACCGGCGGCGACGAGTACCAGGCGGAACGGGAGCAGTGGGACGACGGCAACAACCTGGTGGCCATCGAACCCGGCGTGGTGGTGGCCTACTCCAAGAACGAATACACCAACAAACGCCTTCGCAAGGCGGGCATCAAGGTGCTCACCATCGACGGCTCGGAACTGGGACGCGGTCGCGGCGGCGGTCATTGCATGACCTGTCCCCTGCTGCGCGATCCCATCTGATTGCGGAGAACAACATGGGCAACATCGACCTCAAGAACCGGCACTTCCTCAAGGACCTCGATTTCTCGAAGGAGGAACTGCTCTACCTGCTCGACCTGTCGAAGGCGCTCAAGCAGGAGAAGAAGGCGCGGCGAGAGATGCAGCGCCTCAAGGGGCGCAACATCGCGCTTATCTTCGAGAAGACCTCCACGCGCACGCGTTGCGCGTTCGAGGTGGCAGCCTTCGACCAGGGCGCGCACGTCACCTACCTGGGGCCCTCCGGCACCCAGATCGGCCACAAGGAGACCATGAAGGACACCGCGCGCGTGCTGGGGCGCATGTACGACGCCATCGAGTACCGCGGCTTCGCGCAGACCACGGTGGAAACACTGGCCGAGTTCGCCGGGGTGCCGGTGTACAACGGCCTCACCGACGAGTTCCACCCCACCCAGGTACTGGCCGACGTGCTCACCATGGTGGAGCACTGCGACAAGCCCATCGAGCAGATTTCTTTCTGTTATCTGGGCGACGCGCGCAACAACATGGGCAACTCGCTCATGGCCGGCGCCGCCATCCTGGGCATGGATGTGCGGCTGGCCGCACCCCGCTCCTGCTGGCCGGAGGAAGCGCTGGTGCAGCGGTGCCGGGCCATCGCCGAAAAGAGCGGCGCGCGCATCCTGCGCACCGAAGACGTGGCCGCGGGGGTCAAGGGCGTTGACTTCCTGTACACCGACGTATGGGTTTCCATGGGCGAGCCCGAATCGAAATGGGCGGAGCGCATCCAGGTGATGAAGCCCTACCAGGTGAACCGGCGCGTGCTCGATCTCACCGGCAACCCCGAGGTGAAGTTCCTGCACTGCCTGCCGGCCTTCCACAACCGCGACACCAGGGTGGGCGAGTCGATCTACCAGCAGCACGGCCTGGACGGACTGGAAGTCACCGAGGACGTGTTCGAATCGAAACACTCAATCGTGTTCGACCAGTCCGAGAACCGCCTCCACACGATCAAAGCAGTGATGGTTGCCACCATCGGCGAGTAAGTCATGCCGCGCCGCCGCATCGTCATCGCACTCGGAGGCAACGCCCTGCTCAAGCGGGGCGAGCCGCTCACCGTTGCCAACCAGCGCGCCAACGTGCGCGCGGCGGCGCTGGCCATCGCGCCCATCACCGACGGCAACGACATCGTGATTTCGCATGGCAACGGTCCGCAGGTGGGCATGCTGGCGCTGCAGGCCGCGCACTCCGATTCGGGCACGCCGCTCGACGTGCTCGGCGCCGAGACCGAGGGCATGATCGGTTACATGATCGAACAGGAACTCGGCAACTGCGTGCCCTTCGAGCGCCCCCTCGCCACCATGCTCACCATGGTGGAGGTGGACCCGGACGACCCCGCATTCCAGAACCCGACCAAGCCCATCGGACCCATGTACACCGAGGCGGAGGCGAAGCAGCTCGCCGAGCAGAAGGGATGGACGGTGGCCGCGGATGGAACCGGCTGGCGGCGCGTGGTGCCGTCTCCGCTGCCCAAGAGAATCTTCGAGATCCGCCCCATCAAGTGGCTGATCGAGAAGCAGACCATCGTGATCTGCGCCGGCGGCGGCGGCATCCCCACCATGTACCGGGGCGAGACCCTGGTGGGCGCGGAGGTGGTCATCGACAAGGACCGCGCCAGCGCGGTGCTGGCGCGGGAAGTGAACGCGGATCTACTGGTGCTGGCCACCGACGTGGCCGGCGTCTTCGCGGACTGGGGCACGGCGAATCACCGGCTGATCCGGCACGCCACGCCCGCGCAACTGCGTGAACAGCGCTTCGGCGCCGGCTCCATGGGACCCAAGGTGGAGGCGGCCATTGCCTTCGTCAAGGAAACCGGCAAACGCGCGGCCATCGGGTCGCTGGAAGAAATCGGGCAGATCGTCGCGGGTGAGGCCGGGACGATCATCGAACGCTCGTAAGGCCCTGGGACGATGCACTTCCTGCGCATGTACTGGCGGCGCACGCTGCGCAAACCGGGCTCGATCCTCCTGTGGCTCGCCGTTCCCTTCGTGTTCATGGGCATCTACCAGCTCGCGTTCGGAAACGACGGGGGCACGCCGCGCATCGGGATTGCCATCGTGGATCAGGACAGTTCGCTGGTGAGCGGGCTGGTGCAGAGCGCATTCGACCGCGGCCCGGTGGGCGACATCATCACCACCATCCCCGCCGCGAACCTCGCCGAAGTCGAGGCACGCTTCGCAGCCGGTGATGCCTCGGCGGCTCTCGTTATTCCCGCCGGCTTCGGCGACCGCCTGCTGCGCATGGAGCCGGACACGCTGCGTCTGCTGCGCAATCCGCGCCACGCCATCGGACCCCAGGTGGCGGAGGGCGTGGTGGGCACGCTCATCACCGTCGCCAACGGCGCGCTGGGACAATTCGCCGCCCCCATGGGAACGGTGCGCGGCCTGCTGGAGGGCGGAGAGCCTCCGACGGGAGACGAGGTCGGCGCCGTATCGCAGCAGTTCTACGCCGCCAGCCGCAACGTCACCGGTTTCGGCGCGTTGCAGAACGTCGACGTCACCGTCGTCGACGACGCGGGCGCAACCGACGATTTCAACATGGCGGCGCTCTTTTTTCCCGGGCTGGTGATGTTCGGACTGCTCACCGTCTCGCTTCGCCTCGAGCACGCGTTTCTCATGGATCGCCGCAACCACGTGACGCGCCGCTTTGTCACCGCGCCGGTGTCGCCGTGGCGGGTGGCACTGGAACAGCGTCTGTATACGGCGTCGTTCGCCTACGTGGTGGGCATCGTGGCGGGAACCCTGGGCGGCATCATCTGGCGCATCCCCCCGCACGGCCTCTTCACCGCCAACCTGGTGGTTGCGGCGCTGGCCCTGTTCATCGCCGGCATCAACGGCATCATCTTCTCGCTCAACGACTCGCCGCGCGCGGTGGGCGCCATCAGTTCGCTGGTCATGATCTTTCTCACCATTCTGGGCGGCGGTTTCTTTCCGGCCGAGTTTACGCCCGGGACCTTCAAGGCCATCGCAGCCTGGATTCCCACCGGAACCGCCAACCTGGCCCTGACGCGTGCGCTGACCGGGCGGGAGATCGGCGTGTCGCTGCCGTTGTACGCGCTGACCTGCGTGGCCTTCTTCAGCGCCGGTGTCCTGTCCGGCCGACGGAGGATCATCTAGATGCGCCCCGCGTGGTGGACCATCGCCCGGCTGGAGCTCACGCTCGCCATCCGCGACCGCGGCTCGGTGATCTGGTCGTTGATCGCGCCCATTGTCATGGCGTGGATATTCGGCTCCATGTTCGGCGGCAACGCGGACGCCCCCGCGCCGACGCGCGCGGCCCTCGATGGCGGCGCCAATCCCCCCGCGGTGGTATCGTTCGTGGCCGGCGTGCTCGGCGCACACGGCGTGGTGGTCGACTCGGCGGGCGCGGTACGGGTGGAGCTCCCCGACAGTCTGCTCGCGAAGCTGCGCGACGGCCAGGCCGCCACCGCCCGTATCCACAAGGGCGACGCCAGCGACCTGCGCGCGCAATCCGTGGGCGCCAACGTGCGCGACGCCCTGTACCGCATGGCCTTCGAGCGCCGCACCATCGAAACGGCGGTCCGGGAAGGGCGCACGCGGGTGTCGCCGGCGGGTGACACGCCGCTCGCGCTGAAGATGGAGACGCTGGGCGCGGCGCCCCGGATCCCGACGGGTTCCGAGCACACCCTCCCGGCCATGCTGGTGATGTTCATCATGTTCCAGCTCACCACCTTCTTCCTGGGGATGTGGGTGGAGGATCTCAGGAGCGGAAAAACACGGCGCATCACCATGAGTCCCACGCGCACGCGCGACATCCTCTTCGCCCAGATCGTGGCGCGGCTGGCGTGGGGCACCCTGCAGGTGGCCATCATTCTCGGCCTGGGGTCGATGATCCTCGGCGTGCACCTGGAGGCCGCGCCACTCCCGCTCGCCGCGTTGATCGGCGCGTACATGCTTGCGGCGGCGTCGCTGGGGATGCTGCTGGCCTCGTTCTTCAAGTCCCCGGAGAAGGCCGGCGCCATCGGCGTGATCGTTTCGCTGGTGATGGCCGCACTGGGCGGTTGCTGGTGGCCGCTGGAGATGGTGCCCGACGCCATGCGCCGGGTGGCGCTGGTGTTCCCCACCGGCCAGGCCATGGACGCGCTGGGAGAGATGACCGCACTGGGCACCGCCGCGCCGTTTCCGCTGTCAAACGTGGTGGTGCTGCTGGCGATGGCGTCTATCATGATGCCCTTCGCCACGCGCCGCATGCGCATTCAGATGACCAGCTGATGTTGGTGGAAGGAGATTCCCGTGAAGACGTCCGATCTCGCACTCATTGCGGCGGCGGCCATCGCAGCCGCGCTGTCCATTGCCACCGCCGCAAATACCGGCATGTCCGAAGCGCGCATGCGCGAGCACATCCGCTACCTCGCCTCCGATGAGCTCGGCGGCCGCGCACCCGGTTCGCGGGGCGAGGATCTCGCCGTGACCTACCTCACCGAGCAGTTGAAGGCGGTGGGTTGCGCACCCGGCAACCCGGACGGCAGCTTCACGCAGACGGTCCCACTGTACGGCTTCACCGTGACCAACGCCCCCACCCTCACCGTGAACCGCATGGACGGAGGGTCGAGGGAGTTTGCATCCGGCAGCGAGTTCGTCGGATGGACGATGCGCCAGACCACCTCCAGCGCGGTCGAGGACGCGGAACTGGTCTTCGTCGGCTACGGCGTGGACGCACCCGAGTACAACTGGAACGACTACCGGGACACCGAGGTGGCCGGGAAGATCGTGGTGATCCTGGTCAACGACCCGCCGCTCGAGGACGCGTCGATGTTCGGCGGGCGCGCCATGACCTACTACGGACGCTGGACCTACAAGTACGAGGCGGCGGCGGAGAAGGGCGCGCTGGGTGCGATCATCGTGCACAACACGCAGGACGCGGGCTACCCCTGGGCGGTGGTGGAGAACAGCTGGTCGGGCGAACAGTTCGACGTGGTGCGCGCGGACGAGGGTGCCGGCCGTTGCGCGCTGGAGTCGTGGATCACCGAGGACGCGGCGCGCGAACTGTTTGCGATGGCGGACCGCGACTTCGACGCCGAGAAAGCCGCGGCGGCGACGGCGACGTTCCGGGCGTACCCGCTGGGCCTGCGCGCATCGGCCCGCATCGAGAACGCGGCGCACACCATCGAGTCGCGCAACGCCGTGGCGCGGGTGGAAGGGTCCGATCCGGTGCTGCGAAACGAGATCGTCGTCTTTACCGCCCACTGGGATCATCTGGGCATCGGCAAGCCGGCCGACGGGGATTCCATCTACAACGGCGCCCTCGACAACGCCACCGGTGTCTCCGGCGTAATGGAAATCGCCGCGCGCTTTGCGGAGGAAAAGAAGTCGTTGAAGCGCAGCGCCCTGTTTGTCTTCACCACCGGCGAGGAGAGCGGCCTGCTGGGCGCCACGCACTACGTGGAGAATCCGCTGTATCCACTGACGCACACCGTCGCCGTGATCAATGTGGATGGACTCAACGTGTGGGGTCGCACGAGCGACATGGTGGTGGTGGGGTACGGCCAGTCGGACCTCGACCAGCTGCTGCGCGACGTGATCGCCGCCATGGACCGCACCATCGCACCCGACAGCGAACCCGAGAAGGGTTACTACTACCGTTCCGACCACTTCCCCTTCGCCCGCGCCGGCGTGCCCGCGCTGTACGCGGACAGCGGTGTGGAGTTCCGGGAGCGGCCGCAGGGCTGGGGAATGGAGCGCCGGCGCGAGTACGTGGCCCAGCGCTACCACAAACCGCAGGACGAATACTCCGAAGCGTGGGACCTGTCCGGTGCGCTGGAGGACATGGAGGCGCTGTTCCAGGTGGGTTACACGCTGGCCTCAACCGACCGTGTGGCGCAGTGGAGCGAGAAGAGCGAATTCCGCCGCGTGCGCGAAGACATGATGCGCGGCTCCAAGTAACCGGGAGGGTGTGACGTCACTTCGCGGCGAGTTCCGCAGCGCGACTGCCAGATGGAGTTCTGTCGCGCGAGGACTGTCTGAGCAAGCGAAGAGACGTCGCGCCCGACCCTACTGCGTATCGCGCAGCGCCTGCTCGCCCGCGGTGAGTTTGGCTTCCGCGGCTTCGTAGCCCGCCTTGACCGCCTCGTCCATGCGGTTGTAGTCCTCGATCTTGAGGTCCGGATCGAGCGGCGGGCGGATGAGTACCTCCGGCGGATTCAACGACAGGCGCATCGACGTCACTGGGCCCTGCGGAATGTCGATGGACTTCATCAGCATCTCAAAAATCAGCGGACGCTTGCCGCGCTTGAGCGGCGTGCGCACCTTCTCCCACAACGACCGCTCGTCCTCGAACACCAGCCGGCGGTCCGCCGGCGCCGAGGTATCCACCGCCACCACCGGCGCCAGCGTCATGCTGCGAATCACGTCCACCGGCAGGTTGTTGAGCAGGCTCCCGTCGATGAGCACCCGCCCCACGTGTTTCACGGCGGCGAAAATTCCGGGCAGCGCGCTGGTGGCGCGCAGCGCGGGCAGCAGTTTGCCCTGGTTGAGGACCACCAGGCGGCCGCGCTGCACGTCCACGGCCGTAACCGCCAGCGGAATCTTGAGGTCCTCGAAGTTCTGCGGCAGGTGCTTCTCCAGGTGGCGGGTCACCCCCTTGCCGCCGATGAGCCCGCCCATGCTGCTGCGGTCCAGCAGGCCCATGAGATCGAGCCCGCCGAACATCTCTTCGATCTGCGCCGCCTTGAACCCGGCCGCGTGCAGCGCGCCGATGATGCCGCCCATGGAACAGCCGGCGATGGCCTGCACGCGCAGACCGCGCTCTTCGATGGAGCGAAGCACGCCGATGTGCGCATAGCCGCGCGCACCGCCGCCGCCGAGCACCAGACCCACCCTGACCGCCATGAAGACCTCCGTGTTTCGCGGCGGTGATTATTCGCGCTCCCGCCGCCCGCTGTCAACGAGTGATGCGCGCGGCCTTGACCCGTTTCCGGCCGGCGGATAGTATCGGCGGCGATGCGTGCCCTGTTCCTGCCGATGCTGCTCCTCCTGCTCACCGCCTGCGCCACGGTGCAGTACAGCCACGACTGGGACGTGACGGCCGATTTCGGCCGCTACCGCACCTACGCGTGGATGCCAGCACCCCCCGACAGCACCCCGGCGAACGCCGATGCCGCACGCGCCGGCGGCACCCTGATCGAACGCCGCGTGCGCGCGGCGGTGGACGCCGCCATGCTGGCGCACGGGTTCAGCGCCGACGAAGACCACCCCGACGTGCGGGTGGCGTATCACACCGGTCTCAAGGACAAGATGAACATCACCGACTGGGGCTACCCGTACGCCGGCAACTACTGGGGATGGGAGGGTCGTGACGTCGACGTGGAGAACTACACCGAGGGAACCCTGGTGGTCGACCTGCTCGACGCGGACTCGCACGACCTGGTGTGGCGCGGCATGGCCAGCGGCGAAATCCACCCCCGCAGCACGCCGCAGGAACGCGACCATGCCATGAAGCAGATCGTCGCGAAGATGTTCGAAGAATACCCACCGAAGCGCTGACCCGCCCGCGGCTAGCGCGCGGCCGCGAAGTCCAGCCCCAGCACCCAGCGCGTCCACGTGTAGGTGAACAGCGTCACCAGCACGATCCCGATCCAGTCCACCACCCAGCCCGCGCGCATCATGTCGCGCGCGGTGACACGGTGCGTCCCGTAGACGATGGTGTTGGGCGGTGTCGCCACCGGCAGCATGAAACCGCACGAGGCGGCGAGGGTCGCGGGCAGCATGAGCAGGAGCGGGTGCATGCCCTTGGCGGTCGCCAGCGCCGCCAGCACGGGCAACGAAACCTGCGCCAGCGCGGTGTTGGACGCCAGCTCGCCCAGAAAGCAGATGCCCGCCACCAGCAGGAAGATCATCAACAGCGGCGGCACGCCCGCGAGCCCCCCCAGGCTCGCACCCAGGTAGTCCGACAGGCCGGAGCGCTGGAACGCGTCGGCGAGCGCAAAACCGCCGCCGAACAGGATCACCACGTCCCACGGCAGCTTGCCGAACGCGCTCGCATCCAGAATCGGTCCCGGCCGCGAGCGCGCCGGCACCATGAACAGCAGGATGGCCACGCCCACCGCCACCACACCGTCCCCCACCCGCCCCGCGAAGCCGCCCCGCGATGCCCAGCCGCGCACGGTCGTGTCGCCCAGGGTGAGGTCCGCGCGCGTGACCACCAGCGCCACGAACACGAAGAACAGCACCATCACGACGCGTTGCTCGAACGGCATCCGTCCCAGCCCGGCGTAGTCGCGGCGCAGCAACCCGCGATTGACCACCACCGCACAGCCGCGCAACGCCGTGGCACGGAAGTACAGGAACAGCAGCACGAACATCACCACCGACACCGGCGCCGCCATCAGCATCCACGACAGGAAGGTCACCGGCGTCACCCCGGGGGCGGCCATGGCGTACACGCGCGAGAAGACCAGGTTGGGCGGGGTGCCGATGAGCGTGGCCATGCCACCCACCGACGCCGCGTAGGCAGCGCCCAGCAGCATGGCCCGGGTGAGTCCCTGCGCGGCGGCGCGGTCCTCGTGTTCAACACTTCCCACCAGGGAGAGGATGATGGGGATCATGATCAACATGGACGCCGTATTCGACACCCACCACGAGATCATCCAGGTGACACCCATCACGCCCAGCAGGATCATCGCCGGGCTCTTGCCGATCCACACCAGGATGCGCAACGCGATGCGGCGGTCCAGCCCGGTGGTCTGCATCCCGATGGCCAGCATGAAGCCACCCAGGAACAGGAAGATGATGTCGTTCATGTAGGCGGCGGCAACCTGGCCCGCGCTGGCGAACGCAAACAGGGGCAGCAGCACCACCGGGAACAGCGCGGTGACGGCCAGCGGCACCGCCTCGGTGAGCCAGTACATCGCCATCAATACCGCGACCGCCAGGGTCCGCCCCACCTCCGGGCGCTCCGGCACCGGATTGACACCCACCAGCACCAGCACGAACAACACCAGGCCCAGCAGGAGCGCCAGAATGCGCATCCGCGGCCACCAGCGGGAACGGTCAGCTACCATCTACACTCCGTCGTAGCCACGCCACAGGTAGAGTGTGCCCACCGTCCGGTACGGGCGCCAGGCCTCCGCGATCCGCTCCAGGCGACCCGGCTTCGTGCCCCGGCGCAGGCGGTAGCGCGACGCCATCGCCTTGCGCAGACCCAGGTCGCCCACCGGAAAGACATCCAGACGGTTGAGCGCAAAGATGAGAAACATGTGTGCCGACCAGTCCCCCACGCCCTTGATCGCCGTCAGGCGGGCGATCACCTGTTCGTCACTCATGCGGGCAAACGTACGCAGCGTGACGCGATTGCGGGAGAAGTCCTCGGCGACGTTGCGCACGTACACCGCCTTGGAACGCGACAACCCGCACGCAATCAGTTCCTGCGGCGAAAGCGCCAGGATACCCGCCGGGCCCGGCCGTCCGCCCCCCAGGGCCGCGGCGAGGCGCGCGTAGATGGAGCGTGCGGCGTGGGTGGAGAGCTGCTGCGAAACGATCGTCTCCAGCATGACCTGGAACGCGTTGGTGGTGGCGTGCAGATCGTAGGTGCCAAAGCGCTGCACCAGATCCGCCACCACCGGATCGCTTGCCCGCAGGTGTGCGGCCGCGCGCCGCATTTCGCGGTCGAGCCCCGCCTGCCGTGAAGAACTGCGCCGGTCGAGCCATGCCATGCCGCAATCATATCCGCACGGCGCGCGCCGGGAAAGGGGATGCTTCGCCGGAAGTTCCATTGAAGCGACGGGCCGGTTCTGCTAGCGTGGGTGCCGGAAGGCCTATGAGCGCGCCCGACGAACACACCATCATCCACGAGTGGAACCCGCGCCCCGCGGCGCCTCCCTACCCGCTCAAGCTGAACGACGAGACCCTGCGCGACGGCCTGCAGTCGCCGTCGGTGTTCAATCCCGCCATCGCCGACAAGCTCGAGATTCTGCACTTCATGGAGGATCTGGGGCTCTACTCCGCCGCCATCGGCCTGCCCGCCGCCGGACCCCGCGCGTTCGAGGACGTGCTGGCCATCGCGGGCGAGATCGCGCGGGCGCGGCTCAAGATCTACCCGTACTGCGCGGCGCGCACGCACCAGAACGACATCCTCCCCATCATCGACATCCAGCAGAAGACCGGCATCAAGGTGCAGGCGGCGCTGTTCATCTTCTCCAGCCCCATCCGCCAGCTCGCGGAGGACTGGACCGTGGACAAGCTGCTCAAGGTGAGCGAGGCGGCCATCGAGTTTGCGCACAAGAACGAGGTGCCGGTGATGTACGTCACCGAGGACACCACGCGCGCCCAGCCCGAAACCCTGGAGCGTCTCTACCAGATGGCGATCGACATGAACGTGGAGCGCCTGTGCATCTCCGACACCGTGGGCCATGCCACGCCGGGTGGCGCCGAGACCCTGGTGCGGTTCGTGCGCTCCCTCGTCACGCGTTCCGGCAAGGACATCGGGGTGGACTGGCACGGGCACCGCGACCGCGACCTGGCGGTGGCCAACGCGATGGCGGCGTTCTACGCCGGCGCGGACCGCATCCACGGATCCATGCTCGGGATCGGCGAGCGGGTGGGCAACGCACCCATCGATTCGCTCATGGTGAATTTCAAACTGATGGGCGTGTTCGATCAGGATCTCACCCGGCTCCCCGCCTACGCGCGCAAGGTATCCGACGCGTGCCGGGTGCCCATCCCCGACAACTATCCCATTCTGGGCAAGGATGCCTTCCGCACCCAGACCGGCGTGCATGCCGACGCCATCGTCAAGGCCTACAAGAAGGGTGACGCGTGGCTGGCCAACCGGATATACAGCGGGGTTCCGGCCGACGAGGTCGGCCTCGCACAGGTCATCGAAGTGGGGCCGATGAGCGGGAAGTCCAACGTGCGCTACTGGCTGGAATCACGCGGCATCGAAGCCACCGACGCGATGGTGGATCGCATTTTCGAGCGCGCCAAGCAGGTCGACTACATTCTCCCTGATGGGGAGATTATCGAGATCGTCGAGAAGATCCGGGGCGGGGCGGCGCGCTGACGGGCGTCGCCGCCTACTTGCGATACAACGCCTTCACGCCACCCCAGGTGGTCGCTTCGACGCCGACCACGTTGTCCTGCGCGACGATCCGGAAACGCGGAGTGCCTTCGAATGCACCGTTGGCGTTCTTGTCCGAGAACGCGATGATCTCCAGACCCGTTGAGCCCACCCAGGTGAAGCGGTGCACGCCCGTGTCCGAGTAGAAACCATTGCCGATGCTGGTCAGGACCTCGATGGGCGCGAGCTGCGACGTCAGCGCGCCGATGGGGGCACCGTCGATGAACACCTGCACCAGCGACGAGGGCGGGTCCGGCCAGAAGCGCAGACACAGGCTGCCGAGCGTGCGCGGCGAGGTGCCGAAACCGTCCACGATAACGTCGAAGTTGTTGCCCAGCGTGACGTACTCGTTCTGCCCCGAGGGCGACGGCTCGAACGCGGTGATAATGGGTGCGCGGTAGAGCTCCACCGGGATGCGCGACTCCGCACGGTCCCACAGCATCTGCCCGCCGACCGCATAGGCAGCATCGAAGCGGGCGTCGCCGGGCGACACGAGTTCATAGCGTCCCGCGTCGAAGCGGCACACTGCCGGTGAACTTGGATAAAGCAGATAGGACGGTTCGGCGTGGACGCGGCCCGCAAACGCGGTCGCGCACAGAATCAGGCCGAGCACGATGCCCTTTTTCGTGCCCATAGCTATTGTCTCGACCTCCGCGTCTGACCCGCTGGTTCGTACTGCCGGGCCGCGCTGCTGCACAAAACGTTGTTGCACTGTCGCGAAGGGACGCGGCCCGGGGCCGCGACGAACTGCTCCTTCCCCCGCAGAAACGCGCATGAGTATAGCACAAATCGGCCCTGACATGAAGCGGGGGATGCGGGTGGCGTGGGGCCCGACGATCTACTTGATTAATTGACAGGGGCTTGCCCGGCCCGGTGTGGGTCCGGGCGGCGGGGGGCTTTGTGGTTTTCCACCGGCACGCCCGGTGCTACACTGCCCCTCGTTGCCGCCCCTGCCATGCTTCGCCCCGCGCGGCCGGACCGCGCCAAGGAGGACTCTCGATGCAGCGCAATCTCCGACTTGCCCTTCTCACAGCCCTGTTGCTCGCCGGTGCTGCCGGCTGCGGCGGGGGCGGTGACCACGCGGATGGCAACGGCGGCGATTCCACCTTGGCGGTCCACACCGGTTCGGGCCCGCGGCCGGGCGGCACCGTGATCCGGCGCCTCGAGTCGGAGTGCAAGACGCTCAACTGGGTGCTGTACACGACGGCGTACGAGAACTTCGTCCTGCGCCACATCTACGACCCCGTCATCGACTACGACGAGAACGGCGACCTGGTGCCGGTGCTGGCGGCCGCGCTTCCCGAAGTGAGCGCGGACCACCTGCGCGTCACCATCCGGTTGCGCAAGGACATCCACTGGCAGGACGGCGTGCCGATTACGTCGCGCGACGTAAAGTTCGCACTCAGCAAGATCCAGGACCCCAGCGTGCCGGCGCTCAACAAGCTGGCCTACTTCGAGAAACTGGACCGCCTGGAGACGCCGGACGACCACACGCTGGTGTTCGTGTGGAAGGAACCGTTTGCGCCGGGCATGTACGCCCTCACCCAGCTGTGGCCCATCCCCGAGCACATCTACGGCAAGGGTGACTTTCTCACCAACCCCGCCAACCGCAAGCCGGTGGGCAGCGGGCCCTTCATGCTCGACGAGTGGCGCTCGGGCCAGTACATCAGCCTGAAGCGCTACGACGACTACCACGGCAAGAAGGCCTACCTGGATCGCATCATCTTCAAGGTGGTCGAGGACGACGCGGTCGCACTCAACATGCTCAAGACGGGGGAACTCGACGAGATGCGCGTCACCCAGCTGCAGTGGGAGAAGCAGACCGTCTCTCCCGAGTTCACGGCCGGCTTCAACAAGTACCAGTACTACTTCCCGCAGTACAACTTCATCACCTACAACTGCCGCACGGTGTGGTTCTCCGATCCGCGCGTGCGTCTGGCGATGACGTTCCTGTTCGACCGCGAGAGCATCAACAACAAGATCTACTCGGGCTATGCACGGCTGGTGAGCGGGCCCTTCTACATCAACTCGTGGGCCTACGACAAGACGGTGAAACCGCACCCCTTCGACCCCCAACGCGCGCGCGAACTGCTCGACGAGGCCGGATGGACGGACAGCAACGGCGACGGCGTCCGCGACAAGAACGGCAAGAAGTTCGAGTTCGAGCTGGGCATCGCCCACGGCAGCAACACGGCGGCACAGTTTGCACAACTGCTGCAGGAGGAGTGCGGCAAGTCGGGCATCCGCGTGAACATCCGGCAGATCGAGGGCTCCACGTTCTTCGACCGTATCGATAAGGGCGAGTTCGACGCGTGTACGCTGGGGTGGACGCTGGACCTCGACCCCGACGTCTATGACACCTTCCACTCCAGCAAGGTCCCGCCCAACGGGCTCAATCAGGGCGCGTACTCCAACGCCTCGGTGGACAGCCTGCTCGTGGCCGGACGCACCGAATTCGACCAGAGCAAGCGTGCCGCCATCTACCACCGCGTGCACCGGATCATGCACCAGGATCCGCCCTACACCTTCATCAACGCGGTGCCGGAAAAGCGGCCCATCGCCAGGCGCATCCAGGGCGTCATGATTTCACCCAAGGGGCCCTACGACTTCTGGCCGGGGGCGAACTACTGGTGGGTCGACGAGGGCGCCGCCAGCGTCGCGTCCGACTGATGACGAGATGCTGCAATACACGCTGCGGCGCCTCCTGTACCTTGTCCCCACGCTGATCGGCATCACGATCGTCACGTTCGTCGTGATCAACCTGGCACCGGGCGATCCGGTGGAGTTGATCAATCGCGGGCAGATGGACGCACGCGTCTCCCCGCAGGCCTATCAGAACATGCTCCACCTGTACGGGCTCGACGACCCCATCCACGTCCGCTACGCCACCTGGCTCAAGCGTCTGATGACCCTGGATTTCGGCAACTCGTTCCTGGATCACCGGCCCGTCATGGAGAAGATTGCGGAACGGTTGCCGGCCACCCTGATTCTGAACATCACCTCGCTGGTGGCGGCGCTGATGCTCTCGGTGCCGCTGGGGTTGTACGCGGCAATGCGACAGAACTCGACCTTCGACAAGGTCGGCGGCGCCACACTGTACTTTCTGTATTCACTGCCCGAGTTCTGGGTGGCGCTGCTGCTCATCATGCTGTTCGGTGTCAAGCTGCGCCTGCTTCCCTTCCACGGCATGGAATCCATGGACGCGCACAACCTGGGCTTCTTCGCCTACGGGTGGGACCGCTTTCTGCACATGCTCCTGCCGGTCACCTGCCTCACCTATGGTTCGCTCGCGTATCTCTCGCGCTTCGTGCGCGGTTCGTCGCTGGAAGTCATCCGCCAGGACTACATCCGCACGGCGCGCGCCAAGGGGCTGGGCGAAAAACAGATCGTGTACCGGCACGTCTTCCGCAACACGCTGATCCCGGTGCTCACCCTGCTGGGTCTGCTGCTCCCCACGCTCATCAGCGGCAGCATCATCCTGGAGTCGATCTTCTCGTGGCCGGGTGTGGGCGAGCTCTTCTTCACGTCGGTGCGCGCGCGCGACTACCCGGTGGTGATGGGGTTGAGCTTCATTACGGCGGTGCTGGTTCTGATCAGCACGCTGGTTGCGGACCTGCTGTACGCGTGGGCCGACCCACGGGTGACCTACCGATGAGCAACGGCGCCACCATCCAGACACCGCCGCCCGGCGGCGTCCCCGAGGCACTGGCCCGCAAGAGCCCCGGCTTTGCGCGCATCGTCTGGCGGCGGCTGCGCGCGGACCGCTTCGCCATGGCGGGTCTCATCGTGATCGGCTTCTTCTTTCTTGTGTCGTGGTTTGCGCCGGTGATCGCGAACAACCGTCCCATCATCATGCGCTGGAACGAGCGGATACTCTTCCCCGCGGTGGCCCAGATGTTCCCCCTCCGCTTCGTCATGAAGTACCCGGAGCTGACCAGTGTCGAGTTCGACGCCATCAAGCACGACGCATCGGTTGGGCTGGTGATGCCGCCGGTCAAGTATTCGCCCATCGCCACCTCGCTCGACCATCGCCTGTTGCCGCCGGATCACAACCACCCGCTGGGAACCGACGAGCTGGGGCGCGACGTCCTCGCGCGCATGGTGCATGGAACCACGATCTCGCTGAAGGTGGGGCTGGTGGCGGTGGGAATCTCGCTGGTCATCGGACTGCTGGTGGGAGCGCTGGCGGGCTACTACGGGGGGCTGGCTGACATCCTGCTGTCGCGGCTCATCGAAATCGTGATCTGCTTTCCCTTCCTGTTCCTGATCCTGGCGGTCATCGCGTTCCTGCCGCCCAACATCTATAACGTGATGATCGTAATCGGCATCACGCGCTGGACGGACATCGCGCGCTACACGCGGGCCGAGTTCGTGCGCTTGAAGAACCGGGAGTTCACCGAGGCGGCGCGCGCGCTGGGCGCCAGCGACGGCAAGATCATCCTGCGCCACATCCTCCCCAATTCACTCGCGCCCGTGCTGGTGACGGCGACCTTCAGCATCGCCAGCGCCATCCTCATCGAGGCCGCGCTCAGTTTTCTCGGCCTGGGCACGCAGCCGCCCACACCCAGCTGGGGCGGACTGCTGGCCAGTGCGCGGGAACAGGATTTTGCGTGGTGGCTGACCACCTACCCCGGCATCGCCATCTTTCTCAGTGTTACCGCGTATAACCTGCTCGGAGAGGGCCTGCGCGACGCGAGCGATCCGCGCGCCGCGATCGGCGTTTCCCTGCGCTGACCGGCGCGGGCTGGCAGCGCGGGCACAGATGCGTTCCCCGCTGCGACACCTCGATGCGCTCGATCACCGTGCGGCAGCGCCGGCACGCTTTTCCCTCGCGTCCGTACACCGACAGACGCAGTTGGAACGCCCCGCTGGATCCGTCCGGGCGGCGGTAGTCGCGGATGGTGGTACCGCTGGCAGCGATGGCGCGTTCCAGGATGACGCGGGCGGCACGCAGCAACCGCGCGGCCTGCGCAACGGCGGCGTCTCCCGGCGTCAGCGGGTGGATGCGGGTCGCAAACAGCAGTTCGTCCACGTAGATGTTGCCCAGCCCGGAGACGATGCGCTGGTCGAGCAGCAGCGCCTTGAGCGGCGCCCGGCGCCCGGAGAGCCGCCGGGCCAGCTCGCGCGGCCGCATGGCGAAGGGATCGGGGCCAAAGTCGAACGACGCTGCCACCGCCGCACCGTCCCCCACGAAGAAGTAACCGAAGCGCCGCGGATCGACGTAGCGCAGTTCGCTCCCGTCGGCAAAGAGAATGCGTGCGTGGAGGTGCGCCTCGCGCGGCACCTGCCGCGCGTCGGCCGCGAACAGGAGCTTTCCGGTCATGCCGAGATGCACAACCAGGAACAGCTCACGGGTCCTGTCGTCGATCACCCCGCCGCCTGACGCGGCGGGGGCCCCATCGACGACACCCGCTCGCCCTGCCTGCAAGCGCATCATGATGGCCTTGCCGAAGCGCTCCACGCCCTCGATGCGCGCGCCCGCCAGCGTCCCCACGCGGAGGCTGCCGCGCCGGTACAGGTCCGGCGCGGTGAGCCGGGCGCGCACGACGGTCCGCCCCGGCAGCACCGGGGCCAGCTCGCGCACGACGGTTTCGACTTCGGGCAGTTCAGGCATGGGTGACAGGACCTCCGAATGTGTGTAGAATAGCCGATCCGGGCCCCGAGTCCTACGGCCCAGGCCGCATGAAAAAATCGATCCAGCAGATTCTCTTCGACGAGGTGCTTCCGCGCGTCCAGAAGCCCGGCCAGTACGCCGGCGGCGAGCGCAACATCATCGTCAAGGACCACGCATCCGTGGACCTCAAGGTCGCGCTGGCCTTCCCCGACACCTACGCCATCGGCATGTCCCACCTGGGACTGCGCATCCTCTACCAGCTCATCAACGACCGCGAGGACGCCTGCGCCGAGCGCGTGTTCGCGCCCTGGATCGACATGGAGGACGAGTTGCGCCGGCGCGAACTGCCCCTGGTGACCCTGGAGACCTTCACGCCGCTGGACCGCTTCGACGTGATCGGCTTCTCCATGCAGTACGAGCTGGGCTTCACCAACCTGCTCAACATGCTGGAGATGTCTCGCATCCCGGTCCTGACCGCGGACCGCGGCATCAACGACCCGGTGATCCTCGGGGGCGGCTCCATCACCCTGGCCATGGAGCCGGTGGCACCGTTCTTCGACGCCATCCTGGTGGGCGACGCCGAAGACGTCATCCACAAGGCGCTCGACATCATCAAGGCGTGGCGCAGGAGCGGCCGCCCGCGCGCCGAGCTGCACCGCGACCTGTGCGCCATCCCCGGCATGTACGTCCCCTCCCACTACGAGGTGGACTACCACCCCGACGGCACCATCGCGGAGATACGCAACCTCGCGCCAGCGCCGTCCAGCATTCCCAAGACCACGGTGTGGGACCTCGAGAACGCGACCTTTCCGGTGCGGCCGGTGATTCCCAACGTGGAAGTCATCCACGACCGTATCAACATCGAGATCATGCGCGGTTGCCCCAACCAGTGCCGCTTCTGCCAGGCGGTGCAGCACTACCGCCCGCTCAAGATGCGCACCATCGAGACCGTGCTGGCGCTGGCCGAGCAGTCGTACCGCGAGACCGGCTACGACGAGATCAGCCTCACCAGCCTGTCCACGGCGGACTATCCCGGCATCGTGGACCTGCTGACCGCCATCTCGGATCGTTTCCGCTCGCGCCGCGTCAACGTGTCGCTGCCGTCCCTGCGCGTTGGGCCCGAGCTCAAGAGACTCCCCGGCCTCACCAGCACCGTGCGCAAGTCGGGGCTGACCATGGCGCCGGAGGTGGCCACCGACCGGCTGCGCGAGGTCATCCGCAAGCCCATCAAGAACGCGGACCTGATGGCGGGTTGCGCGGCGGCGTTCGAAGCGGGCTACCGGCTGGTGAAGTTCTACTTCCTGATCGGCGCGCCCACCGAGCGCGAAGAAGACCTGCGCGGCATCGTGGACCTGGCCCACGCGGCCAGCGTGCTGCGCCAGCAGATGTCCGGGCGGCGCGCGCAGGTGAACTGCTCCATCTCGTCGCACATCCCCAAACCGCACACGCCCTTCCAGTGGGAGGCGATGGACACCCGCGAGGAGCTGCGCGCCAAGCAGCGCTTCCTCAGGAGCTACAACCGCAGCGGCCACATCCAGCTCAAGTTCCACGACGTGGACGTGAGCTACCTGGAAGCGGTGTTCTCGCGCGGCGACCGCCGCCTGGCGGGCACGCTGCTCGCCGCCCGCGCGGCGGGGCTGCGCATGGACGCGTGGTCGGAGTGCTTCGACATCCGCCGCTGGGAGGAGATCTTCGCCGCGTCGGGCGTTGACCCGGACTGGTATGCGCTGCGCCGGCGCGCCACCGACGAGATTCTCCCCTGGGACATGATCGGCCTGAAGATCCCCACCGCGCACCTGGTCAAGGAGCACGGCCGCGCGCACGCCGCGGCCTGACGCATCGTGAGCGCCGATTCCCTCGCATATCAGTTTGGCTTCGCCCCGCGCGCGCTCTCACTCAATGTCGAGGGTGTGAGCGACGAGGACGCGCGCAAACAACCGGCCGGCGGCGGCAACAGCATCTGCTGGGTGGTGGGACACATCGTGTCCAGCCGCCAGGGTGTGCTCGCACTGCTGGGGTCGGAACCCACCTGGCCGAAGGAGCGAAGCGACGCCTACGCCCGCGGCTCAAGCGGTGACGTGCCGGACCTGCCGCTGTCGCGCCTGCTCGATGATCTCAACGCCACCACCCCCATCATCACGGAGAAGCTCAAGGCCCTGCCCGCCGGCGCCCTGGACGCGCAGTCCGGCAAGCCGGACCAGACGCTGGGCCAGCGCCTCGCGTTCCTCGCCTTCCACGAGTCCTACCACGTGGGCCAGACCGGCCTGCTACGCCGCCTCATCGGCATGCCCGGCGCCATCCGCTGACGTCTTTCGGGCGCGCGTGATACCGATCCGACGCGATTTCCGCAGCGCGATTTCAAATGTTTGGTTGTGGCCATGAAAATGTCCCTGGCACGGGGTGTGCCTGTGCGGGGACATGGGACCGGGATCGGCGGGATGGGTTCCTCCCCATTGCCCCAACCCCAACTGCACATACTTCAACACCTTGAC